>VBBY01000229.1 GCA_005881595.1 Betaproteobacteria bacterium
CATGTGCTCGCTGCCCTGGCAGCACTCGAAGCTCGCGCTCGCCGAGCTGAAGCGGGCCTGCGACGAGCTCGGCGCGGTGGGCGTGATGGTGCTGGCGAATATCGGCGGCGCCTCGCTGACAGACAGGGTTTTCAGCTCTATTTGGCGGGAGATCGACAGGCGCGGCCTGCCGGTGCTGGTCCATCCCACGGCCCCGCCAGGCACGAAGGAGCTCGATGTCGCGAGCTACAACCTGATCGCCTCGGTCGGCTTCATGTTCGACACCTCGCTCGCGGTGAGCCGCATGATCTTCGACGGCTTCTTCGACCGCTACCCCAATCTGAAGCTGATCGCAGCGCACGGCGGCGGCGCGCTGCCATACATTGCCGGGAGGCTGGACATGTGCTTCGAGAAGATGCCTGCCTGCAGGGAGCGCATCTCGCAAAGGCCTTCCTTATTCTTGAAGAAAATCTACTACGACAGCGTGGTGTTCCAGCAGGAGTCGTTGAACCTCTGTGTCGCGGTCGGCGGCGAAGACAAGGTGCTGTACGGCTCGGACTACCCGCACAACATCGGCGACATGAAAGGCTGCCTGGCGCGCGTCGATGCGCTGCCGCCCGCCCAGCGCGACGCAGTGCGCGGCGGCAACGCCCAGCGCATCTTCAGGCTTTGAGCCTGGGCATGACCTCGCTCCCGAATAGCTCCAGGGAGCGCATGGCGTGTTGCGGCGCCAGGTCGCCGAAGGAGAAGACGCCGAGAAGATAGTTCGCTCCAGTTTCCTGGAGAACCTCGCTTATCTTGTCGAGCGCGGTGCGCGGCGTGCCGGTGACAAGCGGGTGCACTGTGTCCGCGGCGTAGGGCTCCGTGTTGTGCACGTCCGGGCGGCCGAGCTTGCGGGTCAGATGATGGATGTGGCTTGACCACTTGCGGTGTGCTTCGAGCCCCAGCCTTTCGGCTTCAGCTTCCGTGTCGGCGATAACCATGTGCAGCGTCCTGGCGAGGAATGGCGCCGCGACGTGCGCGTTGTGGCGGCCAGGGTCGTTGCGGTGCTGCTCCCAGATCTCGCGGTAGCGCTCGAAGAGCGCCTTGCAGTCCGCGAGCCGAGCGAGGAGCGCAGTGTGATAGCCGTGCTTCGCGGTGAACTCGATGGAGTCGCGGTTGCTGCTGGGGAACCACAGGGGTGGATACGGCTTTTGCACCGGCTTGTTGTAAAGCTCCACGTCCTGGCCCTGGTAGTCGAGGACATCGCTGCGGCAGGCAGCAAAGAAAATGTCGAGTGTCTCGCGGTAGCGGGCGCGCGACTCCTCGATGCTCTTCAGTCCATAAGCCAGGGATTCGATGGGCGAGACGCCGCGGCCGACGCCGAGCTCGAGCCGGCCACCCGAGAGCTGGTCGAGCATGCAGACTTCGTTGTAGAAGCGGTACGGGTTGTACCAGGGCAGGCAGAAGGTGAGCGCGCCGAGGCGCAGGCGTTTCGTGCGCTGGATCATCGCCGAGAGCAGCACGCTCGGCGAGGCGTTGATCGAGAGCGGAGTGCCCTGGTGCTCGGCGAGCAGGTAGGCGTGAAAGCCGGCGCGGTCGGCCGCGGCGGCGAGCTCGAGCTTGTGCGCGTACACCTCGCCGGGCGTGCGCTGCGAAGCCTCGACCCAGTCGAAAATGCCGCATTGCAGGCGAGTCATCGCCATACCTGCCGGGCGGTCTCGACCACGCGCTCCAGCTTGCGCTTCTGGTCGTCTTCGTTCACGAGGTTGCCGACGACATCGGAGCCGAAGCCGCATTGCGGGCTGAGGGCGAGGTTTGCAAGCGGGACGAATCTCGCGGCCTCGTCGATGCGGCGCCTGAGCTCCTCGACCGGCTCGAGCCGCGCCACCTTGGTGCTCACCAGCCCGAGCACGACGATCTTGTCTCTCGGCACGAAGCGCAAGGGCGCAAAGCTCCCGGCTCTCGGAGTGTCGTACTCCAGCAGGAAGCGCTGGTGCGGCAGCTCGTTGAACAGCCGTTCGGCGATCGCGTCATAGCTGCCTTCGCGATGCCACATGCTGCGCTGGTTGCCGCGGCACAGGTGAATACCGAAGGTGACGCCGGGAAAGCCCTCGACCAGCGCCGCGTCGGCCTTGAGCGAGCGCGCGAAGTTCTGCCACGGGTCTTCGCCGCGCGCGCGCATCGCGGAAAGCGAGGGCTCGTCGACATAGGCTGTATAGCCCGGCGCATCGATATGCACGTAGCGGCAGCCGGCATCGACGAGCTGCTTCACCATCGCGCGCTGGATCGCCACCACATCTTGCACGAAATCATCCACGCCGGAGTAAACGTCCCTGGAGCGCTCATGATCGAAGCGCTGCGCGATGCGGTCGGGCCCGATGAGCGTCACCTTCACGGGCCTTTTCGCGAGCGGCGCTACCCGCAGATACTCCTCGAGCGGCACGTTGCGCGTGAGCTGCAGGCGCTGCCTGACCGGCCGGCGATGGATCACCGGGGTGCCGGGACCGGCGAGATCGGGAATTTCCCAGCGGCTGAGCGGCGTGCCGCCCGCGCTGCGGCTCTCCTGCGAGCCGATGCTCTCGCCGCTGCCGCTGTCGTAGCCGCTTACCGAAAGCCCGAAGCTGTCCTGGAAATTGAGCCGGCTGATCTCGCCGTCGGTGACGACATCGAGGCCCGCGCCTTCCTGCAGCTCGAGATTTTTCCTGACGCAATCGAGCTCCAGCCGGGCGAAGGATTCGCGGTCCATCAGCCCGCTGTCGAGGCGCAGGCGCGCCTCCTTCCAGCGCGCCGGGCGCAGCAGGCTGCCGACGACGTCGGTGCGCGCGGTGGCCAGGCCGCTCACTGCACGTTCCCTCCCAGCAGCTTCACCGCAGCGGCGTAGCGCTCGAGGTCCTGCCTCACGTAGCGGACGTAGCTCTCGGTGCCGTTCTCGGCGAGCTCCATGCCGAGGTTTGACATGCGCTCGGCGATGTCGGGATCGCGCAGGGCCGCGGCAAAAGCGGCCTGCAGGCGCGCCACGATCTCCGACGGAACGCCGGCGACGGCTTGCAGGCCGATGGTGGTAGCGACGTCAAAACCGGGGAAGCCGAGCTCGGCGGCGGTCGGCACGTCGGGCACCGACGCCGAGCGCCTCGCGGTGCTGATGCACAGCGCGCGCAAGCGGCCGGTCCTGATCGCCTGCAGCACGTTCGGAATGCCGGACCACCCCGACTGAACCTCTCCGCCGAGCACCGCAGCGACCAGTGCCGTGCCGCCTTTGTACGGGACGTGGAGCAGCTCGATGCCGGCGCGCGAGGCGAAGATCGCCATGGTGAGATGGTGGATCGAGCCGTTGCCTGCCGAGCCGAACGCCAGCTGTCCCGGTCTGGACTTCGCGAGCGCGACGAACTCCTGCAGCGACGCAGCAGGCACCGAGGGGTTGACGACGAGCACCGTCGGCACGGAGGCGAGCGCCGTGATCAGCGTGAAATCGCGCAGCGGGTGGAAGCTGATGCCGGAGTTCACCGCGACATTGATCGCAAGCGCGCCCGAATCGCCGAAAAACAGCGTGTAGCCGTCGGGCAGCGTCTTGACCACGGCTTCCGCCGCTACCACGCCGCCGGCGCCGGGCATGTTCTCGACTACGAAAGCCCGCCCGAACGTGTCCGCGAGCTTCTTCGCCAGCATGCGTGCGAGCACGTCCGGATTGCCGCCCGGGGCGGCGGGAATGATCATGCGCACCGGCCTGGACGGATAGGCGTCGCGGCCCTGCGCATGAGCCAACCCGGCGCTCAGGATGGCAGCAAGCCAGAAAGCTGTAATCCTCACAGGCCGGATCTCCCTCTATGCATTTCAGCCGCGCCTGTCGACGAAGCGCGGCGCCTTGATGTTCGCCTCGAACTCGCGCGCGATCGTGCCGCGCTCGAGCAGCGTCACTCGGGGGGTGACCTGGAAGGTTTTCTTGATGACGTCGATCACGCGCTCCTCGGCCTGCGCCCTCATTTCGACGTGCAGGTGAAGCACGTCATTGCTACCTTCATTTAAAAGCTCCGCCCGGAAGTCGACCACCTCGGGATCGCGGAACATCGTGTCTTCCAGGTCGGAATGGTTGATGTTGACCCCGCGCACCTTGAAGAAGCCGACGGTGCGGCGCGCGTGCCGCATCACCGGATACACCGACCAGGGGCCCTCGCCTGCGCCTTGCGAGCTGAGGCGAACGAGGTCGCCCGAGCTCCAGCGCAGGAACGGCGTCATGCTGTTGCTCCACAGCGGCGTGACGATGAGCGAGCCGACTTCCCCGTCGGCGACCGGCGCGCCGGTCTTTTCGTCGATCACCTCGAGGAAGTACATGTCGGCGAAAGCGTGCAGGCCATGGTGGCCGAGCGCCTCGCCCGAGACGAGCGCGCCCTCGGTCATGCCGAAGTGGTCGAACACCTCGGCGCCCCAGGCGCGCTCCAGCTTCTCGCGCTTCACCGGGGACAGCGGCTCGGCCGCGACGATGATCTTTTTCACCGAGCTGTCTTTCAGGTTGAAGCCTTTTGCTTCCGCCAGGTTCGCAAGATGCAGGCCGTAGCTCGCCATGCCGATCCAGACGGTCGGCTTGAGATGGTCGATCAGCTCGAGCTGCGTCTCGGAAGGCGTGTTGGTGCCCGCGCCGCACCAGACGGTGCCGATCCCCAGGTTGATCGCCGCGCGCGCATAGAGATGCGCGACAGGGTGTACGCCCAGGGGAAACGAGATGTGCGCGCAGTCGTCCGCAGTCGCGCCGATCAGCGCCCAGGCGCGCTCGAAGATCAGCATGTTGTGCCGCATGTCCTCCGCCGAGCGCGGATAGAACAGCGGCCGCCCGGTGGCGCCGCCGGAGCGCCAGTACTCGACCACCCTGGTGCGCGGCTGGATGCAGAACTCTTCGTGGAAGCGCTCGGGCGGGATCTGCCGCAAGTCTTCCTTGGTCAGGACCGGTATTTTTCTCCAGACCTCTGGATCATCC
>VBBY01000230.1 GCA_005881595.1 Betaproteobacteria bacterium
ATTACCTGCCCCGGTTCGCGACCGAGAGGACTCTCACCGTGAACACCGCGGCGGTGGGCGGGGTCACCGAGCTGCTCACGCGCACGTAGAATTGACTCCATGGGAGCGCAGAACCACAAGCAGGACTCGGTCCTGATCGAGGAATTCGCGCGCCTTTACTACGCCGAGGTCGATCCCGAGGAGCTCGCGGCGCGCGCGCCGCTCGACCTCAAGGGCGCGGCGGCGGCCCACCTGGCCTTTGGCAGGAAGTTCTCTGCGGGCGAGGCCAGGATTCGCGCTTACAACCCGGTATCCGGGCAGCACGGCTGGCAGAGCACCCACACCGCAATCGAGATCGTCAGCGACGACATGCCGTTCCTCGTCGATTCGGTGACGATGGAAGTGAACCGCCAGGGGCTCACGCTGCACCTCCTCATCCACCCAGTGCTGCGCGCCCTGCGCGACGCCAATGGCGAGCTCTTGTCGATTTCTCAGCCTGGTGAATCTTCCGAAGGTCGGCTCGAATCCTTCATGCACCTCGAGGTCGACCGCCAGACCGATCCGGCGAGGCTCGCCGAGCTGGAGGCGGGCATCGCCAGGGTTCTCGCCGACGTGCGCGCGGCGGTCGAGGACTGGAAGCCGATGCAGGCGCGCATGGCCGAGATCGTCGAGCGGCTGTCTGCGGACAGGTACGACGAGGAGCGCGCCTTCCTCGCCTGGCTCCTGGAGGACCACTTCACGTTCCTGGGCTGCCGCGGCTATGACCTCGCTACCGTCGATGGCGAAGACGTGCTGCGCATCGTTCCCGGCAGCGGCCTGGGGATCCTGCGCGAGCGCGGCGCGACCGTTTCCGCGAGCTTCGCCACGCTGCCGCCCGAGGCGCGCAGGCGCGCACGGGTGAAAGAGCTGCTGGTGCTCACCAAGGCGAACGCGCGCTCCACCGTGCATCGGCCCGGGCAGCTCGACTACGTCGGCATCAAGCGCTTCAACGACAAAGGCGAAGTGATCGGCGAGACGCGCTTCCTCGGCCTGTACACGCACACGGCATACAGCGAGAACCCGATGCAGGTGCCGCTGCTGCGCAGAAAGCTCGGCGAGGTGATCGAGCGCGCCGGGCTGCTGCCCGCGGGCTACAGCGGCAAGGCGCTCGCCTCGATCCTCGAGTCCTATCCGCGCGACGAGCTGCTGCAGATCGGAGCCGAGGACCTCTATCGCCACGCGCGAGCGATCCTGCAGCTCGGCGATCGCCAGCGCCTGCGCCTGCTGGTGCGCCCGGACCCGTACGCGCGCTTCGTGTCCTGCCTGATCTTCGTGCCGCGCGAGCGCTACAACACCGAGCTGCGCCAGCGCTTCCAGCGCATCCTGACCGAGGCGTTCAACGGCGTCTCCTCGGAGTTCGACGTCGACCTGTCGGCCGCGACGCTCGGGCGCATCCTGATGCGCATCCGCACCAGGCCCGGCGAGATGACGGCGCAGCCGGACTTGAAAGCGCTCGAGCAGCGCCTGGTCGAGGCGATGCGCCGCTGGGAGGACGATCTCCACGCCGCGCTCGTCGGGCGCCACGGCGAGGAGCGCGCGGCGAGCCTGTTCCGCGTCTACGGGCACGCCTTCCCCGCGGGCTACCGCGACGAGTACCCGGTCGAGAGCGCAGTCACCGACATCGAGATGATCGAATCGCTCGCGCCGCAGCCCGACCTCGGCATGAACCTGTACGCGCCGCAGGCCGAGCCCGGCATCCTGCACTTCAAGATCTATCGCCGCGGCAGCCGCGTGCCGCTCTCAGACAGCCTGCCGATGCTCGAGCGCCTCGGCGTGCGAGTGTTCTTCGAGCACCCCCACAAGGTCGAGCCCGCCGACCGGTCTCCGGTGCGGGTGGTCGACTTCGGGGTGGCGCTGCCGAGCGGCGCGCTGCCGCTCGAACAGGTGCGCGAGCATTTCCACGAGGCGTTCCTCGGCATGTTCCTGGGGACGGTCGAAGCCGACAGCCTCAACCGCCTGGTGCTCACGGCCGGCCTCGACGCGCGCGAGATTCGCGTGCTGCGCGCCTATGCGCGCTATCTCAGGCAGGGGACCTCGACCTTCAGCCTCGCCTACGTCGAGCAGGCGCTCGTCGCCAACCCGAGCATCGCCGCATTGCTCGTCCGCCTCTTTTTCACAAGATTTTCCAAAAATGAAGGACAAACAGAAGAAAAGCTGTCAGCCGACATCTCCGCGGCGCTCGACGCAGTACAAAACCTCGACGAGGACCGCATCCTGCGCAGCTTCCTCGCCGTGATCCAGGCGACCACTCGCACGAACTATTTTTTGAACAAGTCCTATTTGTCTTTCAAGCTCGACCCCAAGGGCGTGCCAGGGCTACCCGAGCCGCGGCCGATGTTCGAGATCTGGGTGTACTCGCCGCGCGTCGAGGCCGTGCACCTGCGCGGCGGCCCGGTGGCGCGCGGCGGCATCCGCTGGTCGGACCGCATGGAGGACTTCCGCACCGAGGTTCTGGGCCTGATGAAGGCGCAGATGGTGAAAAACGTGGTCATCGTGCCGGTCGGCGCGAAAGGCGGCTTCGTGCTCAAGCAGCCGCCCGCCGGCGACCGCGAGGCGCTGATGAAGGAAGGCGTCGCCTGCTACCAGACCTTCCTGCGCGGCATGCTCGACGTCACCGACAACCGCGTCGACGGAAGCGTAGTGCCGCCGCGCGACGTTGTGCGCCACGACGGCGACGATCCCTACCTGGTGGTCGCCGCCGACAAGGGCACCGCGACCTTCTCCGACATCG
>VBBY01000231.1 GCA_005881595.1 Betaproteobacteria bacterium
TGCCGGCATAGCCGCCTTCGCCGGCGGACAGGAACTTGCCGTTCCAGCCGGACGTGGGCATCCAGACCTCGAAGCGGATGTCGGAATCGCTCGTGGGCTTGATCGACCCGGCGACGCGGCATGCGGTCGTCACGATGGCCGAGTTGAACGCGCCCGCTGACACCACCGTGGCGGTCGCGATCGTCGTGTCGGGCAGGTGTAGACCCGCCAGGCTCTCGCAGGACATCGGCGCGGCGGCATGGGTCGGCGCGCAGACGATTCCTGCGACCAGGAGTGCTAGCGTTGACTGTTTCATCCTTCCTCCCTTTCCATCGAGTAGGTCACCATGCCGGCCGCGTTGCGCGGCGCGAGCTCGATGTCGGTAATGACCTTGTTGCGCGAGTCGTTCGGATCGAGCTCGCCGGTGGCGGTGCCGCGCAGCTTCTCGTACCGGCCCACCGTGCCGAAGCTCGAGCCGCCGAAAGCAGCCGACTGGCCCGGGAACATGCTCGGCGCCTTGGCTGCGCTGATTGCGAGTGCGATTGTTCTCATGAATGATCCCCTATTGCATCACGGTGCTTGCTTGCGCTGAGTCGATGTAGCGCTGCGCGTCCTGCGGTAGCAGGAAGCGGCGTGCCTCGAGCGCGCGCGCTGCGGCCGCCACGGCGTTCACATAGCCTTGGTGGTTGCCGTAGCGCTCCTCGAGCGAAAGTCGCGGATCGCCTGCGGCCAGGCGCTCGGCCTGCGTCTTCTTGAAGGAAATCCACTGTCCCGAGGCCTCGCAGCCGTCCCACGGACCGCCGCCGAAATTAAGGGCGCGCAGCGCCCAGCCGCTGGTCGTGGCGATCGGCGCGGACACCGGCGGCAGGCGGATGCCGGCGATGTCGTTGCCGTCGGCATCGACCTTCGAGACGAAAGACCGGTAGACGGGCCCGAAGAAGTCCGGCGGGTTCACGTCCATGATGCCCTCGTCGTAGCGCGGCCCGAAGTCGAACTTGTGGCGTACTGTGATCAGGCCAGAGTAGGTCACGCCCGGAATGCTAGGGAAGCCGAGCGCCGCCTGCGGCACGAAACCCACGCCGTTGTCGAGCGGGATCGAGTACGCCGCCGTCGATCGGGTCGGCACCTGGCTGCGCGGCGGCTTGCGCTTCTCGCTCACCCACTCATCGAGCGCAACGAAAAGCGCGCGCAGCGCGGGCGACGGGTCGGTAGTGTTGCGGATCTGCTGGCAACTGCCCGCGCTCGGAGGGGAGCCGGAGACCGTGTGCTCGACGCTCGACATGAGGTAGAAGCGCACGTAATCGGGCTCATCCTCGAGGTCCCTGCCACGCGGATCGGTGTGTAGCAGCGAGCCGGCCTTCACCCAGTACTCGTTGGCCGAGTTCACCTGCAGCGATTTGGCGCAGGTGTCGCTTTTCTCGCAGCGCTCGCCGCGACCTGCCTTGTCGTGGCTGTACGGGTCTTTGAAGCGCTCGTACGTGAACGGAAAGTTCGCTTCCGGATAGCGGTGGTTCTGGCGGTTGCGCTCGGTGCGTCCGGGCTGTGCGAACCGCACGTGTAAGCCGATGCCGCTGCCGCCGCCGATCCAGTTGAGGATGCCGTCGATCACGCGTCGGCCGCGCTCGTCCTCGTTGAAGCCGAACGTCTCGTAGTCGTTGACATAACGCGCGGGCTGCGAAATCGAGAAGGTCAGCGTGTGCTTGACGTGCCGCGCGAGCGGATTGGGGTTGCCGTAGTCGTCGGCCCGGGCATGGCGCAGGAATGAAATGAAATCGCGCGTCGCCGCGAAGCCAAGCCCCGCCACCAGCGGGTTCTTCGCCATGTAGGTGAACTCGTAGATCGCGCTTTGCTGGAAAGCGCCGCTCGTCAGCTTGATAGCGGTGCCGGCCGTGGAGGTGTAGTCCCAGCCGCCGGCGGGAATCTCGACAGGCGTATCGCGCAGGTGCTGCTTCACCGTGAGCCGCGCCTCCGATTTGTCGAGGCTCGCCGCGGGATACGCGAGGGCGCTCGACATCGTGGTGGCGTTGTCGAAGACGATGTACTCGTACGACGGACCGGTGATGGTCGAGCCGTCCGGATACGTGGCCACCGGCACCGTGATGTTGAGGTTGTTATTGAGCGGTGTGGCTGGCGGCGCGGAGATGTCCCAGCCGTTCCAGGCGAGGCTGTAGCCCTGATTCATGAGAAAAGCGTCGCCCGCATCCGCGGCGGTGGTCGGGTTGTTGCCGCCCCCCGAGCCGTTGAAGGCGCCCAACAGCTTGTTGCCTCGGTTGTTCACCTCGACGAAGAGCTTCCCGTTGCCGTCGCGGAGGTTGACGGGCTTGAGGATGTAGATGTCCATCGAGTACTCGACATTGCCGCGCGCGTTGCGCGGCGCGAGCTCGACGTCGGTAATGACACGGTTGCGCCGGTCGCGCGGATCGACCTCGCCGTAGGCCTTGCCGCGCAGCTTCTCGTAGGCGCCGACGCTGCCGAACGTCCTGCCTTCGAAAGTGGGCGATTCCACACTCGTGATCTCGATCTTGGTGATGCGCGCCTCGACGGACGGCGCGACAAGCACCACGCCCGCGGCGAGCGCGAGCAGCGTCTTCGCTTTCATGAACATCCTCCCCTAAGTGGTCCGCCGATTATCTGTCCGTACGGTCGGGGGCATTCATGAAACACGATCATCAATCTACAAGCATGTTTAATGGATCGCCGGTCGGGCAGGGGTTAGCGTGGCGAGGGGGAGGAACCACCATGACACCGAACGTCCAAGCGCTGCGCAGTGCGTCCGTTGTACTCACCGGGTTGTCGCTCGTGCTGGTCCTGCTGGCCTGGGGAACGTCAGCGCACGCGCGCGTAGCGAGGATCGTCATCGACGTAAAGACCTCGCCCGCCTTTGGCGGCGCGTCATTCGGCGCCGCCGGGCAGTACGAGACGATCGCCGGCCGTGCCTTCGGCGAGCTCGATCCGAACGATCCGCGCAACGCGATCATCCAGGACATCGAGCTGGCGCCCAAGAATGCGAAGGGCAAGGTCGAGTACATGGCTACCTTCTTCGTTGTCAAGCCGATCGACATGGCGAAGGCGAGCGGCCTCATGTGGCACGACGTGCCTAACCGCGGCGGGCGGCTGACGCTCGCCGCCGCCAGCCGGAACGATGGCGACGTGGGCCTGAGCAGCGGCTGGCAGGGCGACAACTCCGGCGCCACCGCGCAGAATTTCCCGAACAGCAACGACTACGTCGTGGTGCCGACGGCGAAGAACCCGGACGGCTCAGCCATCAAGGGCCTGGTGATGGGCCGGATCTTGAATGCGAGCGGCGTCAATTCGCAGCCGATGATCGTGCATTCGAACCCAGTGCCCTATAAGCCGGTGAGCCTCGACACCACACAGGCGAAGCTCGTTTCACGCGTGCACGAAACCATCGAAGGCGTCGTCAGCGGCGAGAGCGAGGTGGCAAGCGCCGACTGGGCCTGGGCGCGGTGCAGCGCAACGAATCCGTTCCCCGGGACGCCGGACGCGACGCAGATCTGCGTGCGCGGCGGCTTCGTTGCGAACCGCGTCTACCAGGTGGTTTTCACGACGCAGGACCCGCCGGTCCTGGGCATCGGCTTCGCCGCGTTCCGCGACGTGGGCACGTTCTTCAAGAACGAGGTGCGCGACGACGCCGGCACTCCCAACCCGCTGGCGGGTGGCATTCATTGGCTGATCGGGCGCGGCGTCTCGCAATCGGGCAATTACCTCAGGGCCTTCCTCCACCTCGGCTTCAACGAGGACGAGGCCGGACGCCAGGTGCAGGACGGCACCTGGCCGATCATCGCCGGCCGCCGCGTGGCGCTTAATTTCCGCTTCGCCATGCCCGATGGCGTGCTCAAGCTCTACGAGCCGGGCAGCGAAGGCCCGCAGTGGTGGCACAAATTCCCCGACCAGCGCCGCGGCCTGCCGCCGGGCGGCATCCTCGATCGCTGCCACCACAGCCAGACCTGCCCGAAGATCATCGAGCACTTCGGCGCCGCCGAGATCTGGGGCCTAAAGCTCGGGCCCGAGTGGGTCGGCACCGATCCGAAGAGCGACATCCCGCTGCCCGAGAACGTGCGCCGCTACTACATTCCGAGCACGCAGCATGGCGGCGGCAACGGCGGCTTCAGCGTCACTCCGCTTGCTGCGCCAAGCTGCCCGAGCGCCGGCTACGGGGTCGGCACCTTTGCCGGCAACCCGGTGCCGCATACGGGATGGGGTTCCCGAGCATTCCGGGCGTGCCGGGCTGGGCGCCGACCGGCCTGATCAACCCGGTGCTCGATTACGACTTCGGGCCGGAGTTCGATTACAGCGACGCCTCCGGCGTGCAGAGCATCGTGCCGCCGCGGGTGAAGCAGGTGATTCCGATGATGGTGGCGCGCGTCGACGCCGACGGCAACGAGCTCGGCGGCGTGCCGGTGGTGCTGCGCGATGCGCCGCTCGGAACGTATCTCGGCTGGAACATCACCGCGGCGGGGTTCCACAAAGACAA
>VBBY01000232.1 GCA_005881595.1 Betaproteobacteria bacterium
CAGGTCCAGCGCAACCGCCAGGTCTTCGGCACGAGCGCCGAGCAGATGCCGGTGTTCGGCACCATCGCCTCGCGCTTCAATGACGACGGCGTGACCGCCCTGTACCACGCCATCGCCGCCAGGCTTGCCGAGAAGGGGCTGAAGCTCAGGCCCGGCCGCCTGCCGCGGCTGGATACCAAGGTCCCTTCGGACGTGCACGTCATCATTCCGCCCAAGCGCCAGCGCTATCTCGCCGAGATAGCGGAAACGGTAAGGGCGTATCACCAGTTTGCCTCTGAGCAGTCGAGAATCGCGCGCGAGAGGCAGCAGCTCGCGGCGACCCGGGCGATGCTCGGAAAGGAGCTGCCTGAAATACAGTCCCTGCTCGCGCAAAGATCGCTCGATGCGGATGCGAAGGCGCTGCTTGATTCCTGGCCCGAGACGCTGAAGACCTATTCCGGCGACGAGCACGTCGTGAAAGTCCGCGGCAAGGAAATCCGCACTGCGCTCGGCAGCGCGTCGCTGTCGGGCACCAGGGTTCCCAAGGTCGCGCTGCCCAAATTCGAGGACCACGGCGAGCTGCTGCGCTGGCGCCTGCGCGAGAACCTGCCGGGTGAGTTTCCGTTCACCGCGGGGGTGTTCCACTTCAAGCGCGAGAACGAGGATCCGACGCGCATGTTCGCCGGCGAAGGCAGCCCCTTCCGCACCAACCGGCGCTTCCACCTGCTGTCGAAGGACCTGCCCGCGAAGCGCCTGTCGACCGCGTTCGACTCGGTGACGCTGTACGGCTTCGACCCCGACGAGCGGCCCGACATCTACGGCAAGGTCGGCAACTCGGGCGTGTCGATCGCGACGCTCGACGACATGGAGGTGCTGTACTCCGGCTTCGACCTGTGCGATCCGGCCACCTCGGTGTCGATGACCATCAATGGCCCGGCGCCGACCCTCCTCGCGATGTTCTTCAACACCGCGATCGACCAGCAGGTAGAGAAGTTTTCCAAGACGCATTCACGGCAACCGGACGCAAAACAGCTTGAAACGATAAAAAAGGAAACGCTGTCGGCAGTGCGTGGCACCGTGCAGGCCGACATCCTGAAGGAGGACCAGGGCCAGAACACCTGCATCTTCTCCACCGAGTTCTCGCTCAAGCTGATGGGCGACATCCAGGAGTACTTCATCCGCAACGAGGTGCGAAACTTCTACTCGGTGTCGATCTCGGGCTACCACATCGCCGAGGCCGGCGCGAACCCGATCTCGCAGCTCGCTTTCACGCTCGCCAACGGCTTCACTTTCGTCGAGGCCTACCTCGCGCGCGGCATGCACATCGACGACTTCGCCCCGAACCTGTCGTTCTTCTTCTCCTACGGCATGGACCCGGAGTACGCGGTGCTCGGGCGCGTCGCGCGCCGCATCTGGGCGGTGGCGATGAAGCGGCGCTACGGCGGCAACGAGCGCAGCCAGAAGCTCAAGTTCCATTCGCAGACCTCGGGGCGCTCGCTGCACGCGCAGGAGATCGCCTTCAACGACATCCGCACCACGCTGCAGGCGCTGATCTCGACCTACGACAACACCAACTCGCTGCACACCAACGCCTATGACGAGGCGATCACCACCCCGACCGAGGAGTCGGTGCGCCGCGCGATGGCGATCCAGATGATCATCAACCGGGAATGGGGCGTGGCGAAGAACGAGAACCCGAACCAGGGCTCGTTCGTGCTCGAGGAGCTCACCGACCTGGTCGAGGAGGCGGTGCTGAAGGAGTTCGAGGCGCTCTCCGGCCGCGGCGGGGTGCTCGGCGCCATGGAGACCGGCTACCAGCGCGGCAAGATCCAGGAAGAGTCGCTCTACTACGAGCACCGGAAGCACGACGGCTCCTACCCGATCATCGGCGTCAACAGCTTCCGCAACCCGCACGGGGATTCAACGCCGCAGAAGCTCGAGCTGATCAGGTCGACGGACGAAGAGAAGCAATCCCAGCTGAAACGGTTGCGGGATTTTCAAAAAAGGAATTCAGCCTCTTCTGCGGAGATGCTGGAGCGTCTACGTCAGGCAGTCATTCGCAACGAGAATGTGTTTGCGGTGCTGATGGACGCGGTGCGGGTCTGCTCGCTCGGGCAGATCACCCACGCTCTCTTCGAAGTCGGCGGCCAGTACCGCCGGAGCATGTAGCACAGCGAGGAGGCATCATGCCTAACGTGATGGGGATGATGGATGGAATGCCGATGTGGCCGTTCGGGCCGCTCATGATGTTGGTGATTGCCGTTCTGGTAATCGTGCCGTTTTGGCTTATCTTTGCGAAAGCGGGATTTTCCGGATGGCTGAGCTTGCTGATGGTCGTGCCGATCGCGAATATAGTCCTGCTGTATGTGGTCGCTTTCTCGGCTTGGCCGAGCTTGCGGGGAAAAAACACCACGTAATCACTCAGGACTTCTTTTCGGCGAGCACCGCTTTCCAGCGCGCCAGCTCCGACTGCACGAAGCTGCCGAACTGCTCGGGCGAAGAGTGCTTGGCGACGAGGCCCATGTCGTCGAAGCGCTTGCGGACCTCGGCGCTCGCGAGCGCGGCGCCGAGCTCGGCGTTCAGCCTGAGGACGATCTCGCGCGGCGTGCGCGCCGGCGCGAACACGCCGCCCCAGCTCGCGAAGTCGTAGCCCGGGATGCCGGCCTCGATCGCGGTGGGCACGCTCGGAAAGGACGCGTTGCGCTCGGGCGTCGTCACTGCGAGGGCGCGCAGCGTTCCCGCCTTGATGTGCCCTCCGGAGGCTGCCAGGGGATCGATCATGAAGCTGATGCGGTTCGAGATCAGATCGGGATGCGCCGCGGAGCTGCCCTTGTAGTGCACTTCGGTCATCTTCGGCAGGCCGGTCATTTGCGCCAGCAGGAAGGTCGCGAGCTGCTGCGGGCTTCCCGGGCCTGCCGTTCCAAACGTGGTTTGGGTTCCATGGCGGATCGACGCGATCAGCTCCTGAAGCGACATGACCGGGGACTGCGCGCTCACGACGAACACGTACGGCGTGAGATGGGTGAGCGACACCGGCGCGAAGTCCTTCACCACGTCGAACGGGATGTCCTGCATGAAATACGGATTGATCGCCAGGTTCGCCGCCGCCTGCAGCAGCGTGTAGCCGTCCGCATCCGATTTCGCGACGAATGCCGAGCCGATCACCATCGACGCCCCGGGCCGGTTCTCGATGATCACCGGCTTGCCGAGCGAAGCGGAGAGCTTTTCGCCGAGGATGCGCGCGACGAGGTCGCTCGGCCCGCCGGTGGTCACCGGCACCACGATCCTGATCGGCTTGGCGGGCCAGCCGCCTTGCGCCGAGGCGCCCGCTGAAACGCAAAGCGCGATGAATAACGCGATAAATCTCATCTACGTTTCCCCTTAATTGACCGTCGCGCCGGTATCGCGCACGACCCTGCCCCACTTCTCGAATTCGCCGCGCATGAAGCCGGCAAGCTCCTGCGGGCTCATCGGGCTTGCCTCCACGCCTGCCGCGCGAAAGTTCTGCTGCAGTTCCGCATCCTGCAGCGCCTTGGCTGTCTCGGTGTAAATGCGCTGCACGATCTCAGCCGGGGTGCCGGCCGGCGCAGCGAGGTTCAGCCACAGCGTCGCCTGGTAGCCTGGCACGCCCGCTTCGGCCGCCGTCGGCACGTCCGGCAGATCGGGCGAACGCTGCGGCGTGGAGACTGCGAGCGCGCGCAGACGCCCCGCCTTGACGTGGGGCAGCACGTTGGGGATGCCGGCGAAGGAAACCTTTACCTGGCCCCCGAGCAGGTCCTGCATCGCGGGCCCGCTGCCCTTGTAGGGGACATGGTTCAACTCGATGCCGGCCATCGACGCGAACAGCGCGCTCACGAGGTGCTGCGCGCTGCCGTTGCCCGAGCTCGCATAGTCGATCTTTCCCGGTTGCGCTTTCGCCGCGGCGATGAGCTCGCGTATCGAGTGGACCGGGAGCTGCGGATTGACCACCAGGACGTAGGGTCCCGAGGCGACCAGCGCCACCGGCTCGAAGTCCTTGAGCGGATCGTACGGCAGCTTCTTGTAGACCCAGGCGCTGATGACGTGGGGCGTCCCGGTGAAGAGCAGCGTGTAGCCATCCGGCGCGCTTTTCGCCACGAAGTCGGCGCCGATGGTGCCGCCGGCGCCTGGCCGGTTTTCGACGAAGACGTTGTACCCCAGGAGGCTCGACAGCCGCGCCGCGAGGATCCGGCCGGGAACGTCGGCAAAGCCGCCCGGGGAGAGCGGGATGACCATGCGGATCGGACGGGACGGCCAGCTCTGCGCCCATCCATTGAAGGCAATCGATAGGAAAAAAATGAACAGCGCTAAACGCATCATCCGCGATAGACCGCTTTCGGCTGGGTGAAAAAGCTGTGCAGCAGATGGTAGACCGTCAGGTAGTTCTTCTGCTGGAAGCTCGCGTGCGAGATGCCTTCCATCACCGAG
>VBBY01000233.1 GCA_005881595.1 Betaproteobacteria bacterium
CGCGCCCGAGCCGCGCCCCAGCATGCGCCTTGCCGCCGCCTGGCCGACGAGAAATCCCGCGAAGGCGCTGATCGCCAGCGTGCGCTCGACTTCCTTCGCCTCGACCCCGGTAATCGGCCCGCGCGCGCGGTAGCTCGCGTTGTAGACGACCAGGTCGGGCACGCCCCACTTCTTCTCCACGGCTGCAAAAGCCGCGTCGACCTGCGCCGCGTCGGCGGCATCGCAGCGCAGAGCGAGCGCCGCGGTCTCCTGCGCCAGCGCGCCGAGCTTCGCGACATCGCGCGCGGCAAGCGCGACCCGCATTCCCTGCCGCGAGAGCAGCCGCGCGAGCGATGCGCTGAGGCCGCTGCCGGCACCCACGATGAGCGCGCTCTCGCTCAGCGTTGCTCCATCTGCCGCGACAGGGCGCTGCGCCATTCCTCGACCGGCTTGAATCCCGGCTGCCTGCGCGCCTCGGCCTCGGCCCAGGCCCACAGCTCCCGGTCCGAAAGCTGCATGTCCATCGGCACGCGCAGGGGCTGCTTCACGTACCAGGGCGTATCGACGAACAGCTCCAGGCGGTTGCCTTCCGGATCGCGGAAGTAGACCGACAGGGCGTTGCCGTGCGAGACCGGGGAGATCTCGGTGACCGGCTCGTGCTGCAGGCGCCGGTACATCTCGCGCACGCCGGCGAAGTCCGCCATGCGGAAGGAGATCTGGTTGATCGGGTTGAAGGGCAGGTCGGCCGGCCGCCCGCTCGCCAGCACCACCTGGTGGTGCTCGCGCGGATCGCGGCTCAGGAACACAAACTGCAGGCGGCCGCGCGCTGTTTCGAGATCGCCGCGGTCGGTGACGGTAAAACCGAGCACGCGTGTGTAAAAATCCTCCATGCGCGCGATGTCGGTCACGAAAATCCCGACGTGGCTGAATGAAAGGCGCGGAACCGAGGTCATGACGATATGAGACTAGCGAGTTTTCGGACGGCTCAGGGCGCGAGCTACGGCGCCGTCACCAACCAGGGAATTGTCGACCTCGGCCGCCGCCTAGGCAACCGCTATTCCGACCTCAGGGCGCTTCTCGAAAGGAGCGGTCTCGAGGAAGCAAGAAAAGCCGCCGGCTCCTCCGCCGATTACAAGGAGTCCGAGGTAACCTGGCTGCCGGTGATCCCCAATCCCGGCAAGATCGTCTGCGTCGGCCTCAACTACGAGGAGCACCGCCAGGAGACCGGGCGCGACAAGACCGAGCAGCCGGCGCTGTTCCTGCGGCTCGCCGAATCGCAGGTGGGCCACCAGCAGCCGATCCTGCGGCCGCGCGAGTCGAAGAACCTCGACTACGAGGCGGAGATCGCGCTCGTCATCGGCAGGGCCGGAAGGAGGATTTCCCAGCAGGATTCCTGGAACCACATCGCCGGCTACAGCTGCTACAACGACGGCTCGGTGCGCGACTGGCAGCGCCACACCATCCAGTGGACCGCCGGGAAGAACTTCGCTCGCACCGGCGGCTTCGGCCCTTGGATGGTCACCGCCGACGAGATCCCGGCGGGAACGCTGCTGACGCTGTCGTGCCGCCTGAACGGCGAGCGCATGCAGCACGCCAGCACCGAGCAGATGATCTTCAAGATCCCGAAGCTGATCGAGTACATCTCGAGCTTCACCACGCTCGCGCCCGGCGATGTCATCGTCACCGGCACGCCGGGCGGCGTCGGCGCGCGGCGCAACCCGCCGGTCTGGATGAAGCCGGGCGACAAGGTGGAGGTCGAGATCGACAAGGTCGGCGTGCTGGTGAACACGATCGGCGAAGACTGAGGCCGCGGCGGGAACCCTCGCGTCGCGAGCGCCGTCAGCGCATCGAGCGCGCAGTAGAACGCGCCCGCAGCGCCGGGCGGGTTGGTGGTCACCAGCGCTATTCCCGGGACGTCGCGCGCCCAGGTCCAGTTTCCCAGCCAGGTCCCGTACAGCTCGAGCGCGAGCGACAGCACGAATGTGCTCGCGTACAGGCGTCGCTGGGCCGGCATGGCGAGCGAGGCTGCCGCAAACACCATGAACAGCGCAGCGCCGAGCGTGTCAACGCCAGCCGCCGCGGCGGCGAGCGAATAGAGCGCCGCGTAAACGATGATCGCGGTCGCGGCGGCTTCGGACATGCGGCGCGCGAGCGAAAGCCCGAGCAACAGCAGCAACACGTGCCCCGGCGGTACGAACAGGGGGACGTTGCCCAGGCGATAGGCGTACAGGCCCCAGCCGAGCGACAGGAAGATCTCGCCGGCGGTAGCGATCATCAGACACGCCATTAGCCCGTATCGCAGGCCAGGCTCCACGCGGCCCAGCAAATAGAGCATCGCCGCCCAGACGGCAACGCTGACGACGGCCTGTCCAGCGATATCCGTCCACACGTCCGCGGCGAGGCCGCCCGCCAGCGTCAGGACGATCAACAGGACCTGCTTATGTGAAATGCTGGATGTCGACATCTTTCGGAGCGGCTCAGCTCTCGTGTGACGTCACGAGCCTGACACCCAGGTACACGAACAGGGCGCCGACCGTGCGGTTCAGCCACAACGCCAGGCGGCCCGATGCGCTGAATCGGCCCGCCACACGCGCTGCCGACCAGGCGACGAACAGGTTCCAGAGAGTGCCATTGAAAATGAACACCATGCCGAGGAACAGGAAGGCGAGCGCTTTGCTGGGCGCGCCGGGATCGACGAACTGCGGCAGGAATGCCAGGAAGAAGAGCGCTACTTTCGGATTGAGGACGTTGGTCAGGAAGCCCTGCAGGAACACCGTGCGCAGCCCCGCGGCGTGCAGCTCGGGCGTCGGCGACCGGTTCGGCGTGCGGGCAAAAAAGAGCGACGCGCCGACGTAAACCAGGTAGGCCGCACCCGCCCACTTGAGCAGAGTAAATGCCGTAGCCGAGGCAGCAAGCAGCGCTGACAGCCCGACGGCGGCGGCAAAGGTATGCACGAGCAATCCGGCAGCGATGCCGAACGCGGCCAGCATGCCGCCGCGCCGGCCTTGAGACGCAGTGCGGCCAAGGATGTACAGCGTATCTGGCCCAGGCGTGATGTTCAGCAGCAGCCCCGATACGACGAACAATGCGAGATCGGTGGTGCCGAACACCGAAAACTAGTCGCGGTAAACCAAACCCGCCACCACGCCCACCACGATGAATTCCACCAGAGTCGCCAGGAACCAATAGAACGCGAGCACGGGCGGGATCGGCAGAATCACGTACCAGCCAAAGCCGGTCATCACGGACAACATGGCTCCCACGTACAGGCCGTAACGAAACCCCTGCCCCAGGCCAGGCTTGCCTTTCTCGTAGCCCTTCACGTAGATCAGCGCGAAGAACGGCGCAAACACCAGGTACCCCACCCAGAATATCCACATCATCTGCCGCATCTCGGCTTCCGGCCGCCACACCGAGGCTGTCTGCTTGTACAGGTCTGACAGGAGTACACCGTGGATGAGAAATTCCAGCACGCCGATCGCGACGAAGACCGCCACGCTCGCCAGCAGCCACCGTTTCGTATTCATGCGCTCCTCCTATTTGCTTACTTAGCGGTGAAGAACTAATAGTAATGGCACTTGCCGTGGACGACCATCACGCGCGCTTGCGCAGAAAGACGTGGGTCGCGCGTGCTCCCCGGAGTGAATGCCTTCGGTGACAAAGCGAAACTCCGTACCTCCCGCCATCCTGAGCGGCGCCCGCGGGTGATGCGTGAGCACGAAGACCGGCACGTGATACGGCGGCTCCTCGCCCCACCAGCCCTTCCAGCTCTCGTCCGGCCACGGGCCCCGGACTGGACCGAACATGTTGCGCCCGAGAATCCAGGCACCGATTCCGGCAAAGCCTTGCTCGGCAATTCCGTTGTCGACTCCCGTCTCTCCATCGGCATGGCCGTGCATCTTCCGCCACACGCGCGTGTGGAAGAACCACTCTATCAACTCGGGGCCCCTGAGGCCGAGCGGATTCTGGAGATCCTGGATCGGCCCGGCG
>VBBY01000234.1 GCA_005881595.1 Betaproteobacteria bacterium
AGAATCAGCAATACAGATCACGAGATCATCGCGTGGATCGATCGATGTCTGAAGTCTTTCGATTTCCGCTTCGTGGTGGAGCACGTGCCCCGTGAAACCTCTAAGCCGATCGATGTGGTGCGCCTCACCGGCGGCTTGCGCGAGCACCTGCGATTCTTCCACAGCGTTGATCCCGCCATCGTCCGCAAGCGCGACATTGCCGGCCAAGCGGTGAAGAGCGATGCCCGCCTAGGTGTTGTCAGCATCGAGCCGCTCGGCAAAGCGATGCGGCTCTACGACATCACCACGGAAACCGAGGACTTCATCGCGAACGGCGTAGTGAGTCACAATTGTTACGCCCGACCGAGCCATGCCTACCTCGAGCTCTCGCCCGGCCTGGACTTCGAAACGAAGCTGTTCGCCAAGACCAACGCGGCCGAGCTGCTGCGCGCCGAGCTCTCGAAGCCGGGCTACGCGCCGAGCCCGATCGCCATCGGCGCGAACACCGACTGCTACCAGCCGATCGAGCGAAAATTCAGGATCACCCGGCAGATCGTCGAGATCCTCGCCGAATGCGAGCATCCGTTCACGCTGGTGACCAAGTCCGCCCTGGTCGAGCGCGACCTGGACCTGCTCGCGCCGATGGCGAAGAAGAACCTGGTGAAGGTCTTTGTCTCCATCGCCAGCCTCGACCGCACGCTCGCGCGCAAGCTGGAGCCGCGCGCCGCCAGCCCGCAGCGGCGAATGGACGTCCTCAGGAACCTCGCCCAGGCAGGCGTGCCGTGCGGCGTAATGGTCGCCGCTTTGATACCTGGGCTGAACGACAAGACCCTGGAGGAAGTGCTCGAAGCCGCCGCCACGGCGGGCGCCGCCGAGGCGGCCTACGTCATCATGCGGCTGCCCAACGAGCTGAAAGAGCTGTTCAAGGAATGGCTGGCGGCGCATTACCCCGAGCGCGCCGGCCACGTCATCAGCATCGTGCGCCAGATGCGCGGCGGCCGCGACAACGACCCGCGCTTCGGCAGCCGCATGACCGGCACCGGAGCGTTCGCCGAGCTGATCGAGAAGCGCTTCGATATCGCCTGCCGCCGCTTCGGCCTCAACGGCCACGGCGCCGGGCGCAAGCCGCCGAGCCTCGACTGCAGCCGCTTCCGCCCGCCCTGCGCTGCAGGCCAGATGTCGCTCTTTTGATGAGGGCCGCGCTGCTGGCGATCGGCTGGGGATGGGCGGCGGCGATCGTCTGGCTTTCCCTCACCCCGGCGCCGCCGAAGCTCGACTTCGAGCACGGCGACAAGCTGGGCCATTTTCTTGCCTACGGCGCGCTGATGTTCCTGTTTTGCATGATTTACCAAAAGCGCAACGCCCGACTTCTCCACGCTGCGGTATTCGTGCTGATGGGCGTTGGACTGGAGTTCATCCAGGGATGGCTCGTCTACCGCACCTACGACCCGCTCGACATGCTCGCCAACACGATCGGCGTCGCGCTGGGCTGGGTGGCCGCGATGCTCATTAGAATCCTCCGCCATGGCTGACTCCATCTCCGAGCAGCTTGCCGACGCGGTGCAGAACGCGCGCGACGTTCCCCGGGAGATGGCCGAAAAACTCCTGATCGACGTTGCCGGGCTATGCGTCGCGGCACGCAGGACCGACTACGCGCGCGCCTCGCTTGCGGGATGGGAGGCTTCCGGCGGTTGCACCGCAATCGGACACTCACGTACGCTCGATGCGGCGGGCGCCGCCTTCGTCAACGGCACCGCGGCGCACGGCGAGGACTTCGACGACACTTTCGAGGGCGGGCCGGTGCACGCCGGCGCGGTAATCGTGCCTGCCGTTCTCGCCATTGCAGAAAGAAACAAGATCGAAGGAAGAGATGCCCTGCGCGGCATCGCGGTGGGCGCCGAGGTGATGTGCCGCGCGAGCCTCGTCGCGCCGAAGCTCATCCACAAGGCGGGCTTTCACCCCACCGCAGTGCTCGGCGCGATGGGCGCAGCCGCGGCTGCGGCGACAGCATTACGATTTTCGAAACATCAATTCGTCAACGCGCTCGGCATCGCCGGGTCGATGGCCGCCGGCATCATCGAGTATCTTGCCGAGGGCGCATGGACCAAGCGCATGCATCCCGGCTGGGCCGCGCAATCGGGCATCCGCGCGGCCGATCTGGCGCGCGCCGGCTTCGTCGGACCGCGCGCCGTGTTCGAGGGCACGCACGGCCTGTTTCACGGCTTCGCGCGCACCGCCGACGGCGACTGGGACAAGCTCGTCGGCGGCTTCGGCGAGCGCTGGGTGGCGAATTCGCTCGCCTTCAAGCCCTACGCCTGCGGCACGATGACGCAGCCCTATGTCGACTGCGCGCGCAGGCTGGCGCAGAAAGGCGTGCGCGCCGAGGAGGTCGTCGAAATGGTTTGCGAGGCCGCCGAAGGCACGGTGCACCGGCTATGGGAGCCGCTCGCCGACAAGCAGCGCCCGCCCAACGCCTACTTCGCCAAGTTCAGCCAGCCCTATTGCATCGCCGCCGGATTCGTCCTCGGCCACGCCGGGCTCGAGGCCTTCACCGAGGAGCGCGTGCGCGACGGGCGGCTGCGCTCGCTGGCGGCGAAAGTGCGCTACGAGATCGACCCCGACAATCCGTATCCGGACGAATTCACCGGTCACGTGCGCGCGCGGCTGAAGGACGGGCGCACGCTGGAGGAGCGCCAGGGGCACCTGCGCGGCGGCCGGAACGAACCGCTGTCGCGCGCCGAGATCGAGGAGAAGTTCAGGCTGAACTGCGCCTACGGCGGCTGGAGCGCGGCGCAGGCGGAACGTTTCCTCGCTTTTGCGCGGCAGGCCTTCGACTCGCGAACCGATCTGTCGCCGTTCCGCTCGTGAGCGGGTCCGGCTAGTCGTCGAGCGAAATCCCGCGCTCGCGCGCGAGCGCGCTCCAGCGCGCGATGTCGGCCCGGATAAAGCTTGCGAACTGCTCGGGCGTCATCGGCATCGGATCGATCGCCTCCCCCGAAAGGCGTTGCCGCAGCGCCGGCGAGGCGAGCGCCTTGTTGATCTCGGCGTTCAGCCGCTTGGTGATCTCCTCCGGCAGCTTCGCCGGCCCGACGATGCCGTACCACTGCACGCCGTCGAAGCCCTTGAACCCCGATTCCTCGAAGGTGGGCACGCCGGGAATCAGCGGGTGGCGCTCGAAGCCAGTGACGGCGAGCGGTCTTATTTTGCCCGCGCGGATGTGCGGCAGCGCCGCAGCGAGTCCCGGCATCAGCACCTGGATCTGTCCGCCCAGCATGTCGGTAAGCGCCGGGCCGATGCCGCGGTAGTGCGCGTACACGGCATCGAAGCCCGCGGCGGCCCTGAACTGCTCCAGGGCGAGGTGGTTGAGCAAGCCGATCCCACCCGTCGCGTAGTTCAGCTTGCCGGCGTTGTGCCTCGCATAGTCGACGAAGCTCCTCAGATCGGCGGCCGGCACCGAGGGATGCACGACCAGGACGTTGCGGGTGCCGCCGACCATGGCGATGGCGGTGAAGTCCTGGATGGCGTCGTACGGCAGCTTGCGCACGGCGGGGTTGGTGCCGTGCGTGCCGACGTAGCCCACCATCAGCGTGTAGCCGTCCGGGGCAGCGCGCGCGACCGCCTGCGAGGCGATGGCGCCGCCGCCACCCGCGGAATTTTCGACGATGATGGACTGGTTCATCGCGCGGCCGAGCTGGTCCGCGACCGTGCGGCCGACCAGATCCAGGCCGCCGCCCGGCTGCGCGGGAACGACGATCTTCACCGGCTTGAACGGATAGGGCTGCGCGCTGCCGGGCGCCGGCAGCAGCGCGACCAGGACGCAGAGCCAGTTCGCAAATCGATTCACAGGTCGGCCCTTCGCGGGAAAAATTCTATCAGCGCGTCGAGGGTCGCGTCTGGTGCCTCCGCCATCAGCGAATGCCCGGAAGCGTCCAGCGTCACCGCCTTCGCCCCTTTGATTTTCTCGATCAGCGGCTGCGCCGCCCTAGGCGGCGTCATGACGTCGCGCCGGCCCAGAATGAATAGCGCCGGACACTGCACTTTCGCGGCGCTCTCGAGCCCGCCGGCGTAATCGTTGCAGGCCTTGAGATCGTTGTAGAGCACGCCCGGGGCGAGCCGGCGCAGGCGCGCCAGCGTGTCGCCGTACATCCACATGCCCGGGTTCGGATTGCCGCCCAGCGGCACCTGCGGCGCATGGCCCCAGATGGTCTCCATGTCGAACGCGGCGTGCTGATTGTTCCTCGCCGCTTCGAGAAAGGCCGCCGACACCGGCATGGGGTATGCGGTGGCGATCAGCGCGATGCGCTCGGCAGCGTGGCGTGCCGCGTACTCGAGCGCGATCAGAGAGCCCATCGAATGGCCGACCACGCCTGGTTTTTGAATTTTGACGTGCTTGAGAACCTCGAGAACCCAATCCGCCATTGCCTCGATGCTCGGAATCGGTGGTCCTGCGGAACGGCCGTGGCCGGGAAGGTCGAGCGCCAGCACGTTCCAGCCGTGATAGCCGAAGTAGCGGCTCTGCAGCCCGAACCAGGAATGGTCGAGGCCGGCGCCGTGCAGGAAGACGAGCGCCGGCTTCTCGGGGTCGAGCTCGCGGGCGGCGGTATAGGCGAAGACCGGCTTGCCTTCGACCTTGAAATTCACTTCACGGCGGCCTTGAGGGCGCGCTCGAGGTCGGCGATCAGGTCCTGCGGATCCTCCAGGCCGATCGACAGGCGCACGGTGCCGGCGGTGATGCCGGCGCGCTTCAGGTCCGCTTCGCTCATCCGGTAGTGGGTGGTGGTCGCGGGATGGATCACCAGCGACTTTGCGTCGCCGACGTTGGCGAGGTGCGAGAACACGCGCAGCGCTTCGATGAAAGTTCTCCCGGCCGGGCGGCCGCCCTTCAACTCGAACGAGAACACCGCCCCGGCGCCTTTCGGCAGGAGCTTCCTGCAAAGCTCGTAGTCGGGATGCGAGGGCAGCTCGGGATAGATCACCTTTTCGACCGCTGGATGTTTTTCAAGAAACGCGACGATCCTTCGCGTGCTTTCGACATGCCGCGGCATGCGCAGGTGCAGCGTCTCGATGCCCTGGAGGATCTGGAACGCCGTCATCGGCGCCATGCAGGCGCCGAAGTCGCGCAGCCCCTCGCGCCGCGCCCGCAGCAGGAACGCGCGCGTGCCCGACTCCTCCTCGAAGTCCATGTCGTGGAAGCCCGGGTACGGGGCGCTCAGCGTGGCGAACTTGCCGGAGGCCTCCCAGTCGAAGCGGCCCGAATCGACCAGGACCCCCGCGATGGCGACTCCGTGGCCGCCGAGGAACTTGGTCGCCGAGTGATACAGCAGGTCGGCGCCGAGCGCGAAGGGCTGCATCAGGTAAGGCGTGGTGAAGGTCGAGTCCACCAGCAGCGGCAGCTTCGCCTCGTGCGCGATCGCGGCGAGCGCCGGGATGTCGAGCACCTCCAGGCCCGGATTGCCGAGGGTTTCTCCGAACACTAGCCTGGTGTTTGGCTGCAGCGCCCGGCGGAAATTCTCAGGATCTCTTGGAGAGACGAATGTGGTCTCGATCCCGAAGCGCCTGAGCGTGTAGGCGAGCAGGTTGTGCGAGCCGCCGTAGAGCGCCGTCGAGGCGACGATGTGGCTGCCCGCGTCCATCAGCGTTGCGATCGCGAGGTGCAGCGCCGCCTGGCCGGAGGCCGTCGCTACCGCGCCGACGCCGCCTTCGAGCGCGGCGACGCGCTCCTCCAGAACGGCTACGGTCGGATTCGAGATGCGCGAATAGACGTGGCCTGCCCGCTCCATGTTGAAGAGCGACGCGGCGTGCTCGGTGTCGCGGAAGACGTACGAGGTGGTCTGGTAAATCGGCACCGCGCGGCTGCCGGTCACCGGGTCGGGCGACTGGCCGGCGTGCAGCGCGAGCGTCTCAAAACCGGGGTATTTGGGCCCTGCCATTCATCAATGCAGATTCTTGCGAGAGGGTCTGGTGTAGCTCTCGAATGCGCGCTCGGGCTTCTTCGCCTGCGAAGCGCGCTCCTTCCAGTCGCGGTCGAACATCTCGTTCACCAGTGCCGTGACCTGTGCCACCTCGGCCTTGCCGAACTG
>VBBY01000235.1 GCA_005881595.1 Betaproteobacteria bacterium
CTTTCCGCTGGAGAACCTGGCGCTCTCGCCGCAATGCGGCTTCGCGAGCCACTCGCGCGGCGGCGCCCTGAGCTTCGCGCAGCAGGAAGCGAAGCTCAGGCGAGTGGTCGAGACGGCGCGCGAAGTCTGGGGTTGATCACCTGTCCGCCGTGGCTTATTCTGGCATCGATGACTGCCGTCTCCCAACGCCCCGTCGTTTCCGTGTCGCCCAACAACCCGGTGTTCGACCTGCCGATCTACGTCGCGCGGGACGAAGGCCTGTTCGAGCGCGCGGGCATCGAAGTACGGCTCCAGGCCAGGTATTCCGAGCGCAACGCCTCCGACAAGGAGCCGTTCGCGCGCCTGAAGGAGTCGCTGTTCGAGCAGGGCAAGGCCGACGTGTACAACCTGTGCGAATGGGCCGGCATTGACCGCAGCGAGCACAGCGCCCGCGGCGCGCAGGTGCTCGCACTGCGTCCGGCGGTCGGCGCGCAGGCGATCATCAGCTTCGATGCGGCGCTCCAGGAACCGCGCGACCTTGCCGGGGTGCCGGTCGGCATCAACGACAAGACCGGCTCGCACTACACCACGCTGCAGAGCCTGGAGGGGGTGCTCGCGCGCGACGACATCGTGGTCGAGCACGTCGGCGTTCCGGAGCGGCGCTACGAGGCGCTTAAGCAGGGCACGAGCCGCGCAGTTGCCGTGATGGAGCCTTTCATCAGCCTCGGGCTGAAGGAGGGAGCGCACCTGGTGGACGTCACGTTCTATCGCGGCGCCGAGGTGATCGCGCCGAGCCTGACGCCCGAGCAGCGCAACGCCTATCTCGGCGCGATCAACGAGGCCGCCGATCGCATCATGGCGGACTTCGGAAAATACAAGCACTACGTTACCGAGCAGACGAAGGGCCGGCTGGCGCCGCACGAGATGAGCGACCATTTCGTGCGCTACACGCACTACGTGGTCTACGATCCCAAGCGCTTCAACCAGGTCTACGAGTGGATGCGCTCCTGGGGCCTTGCGACCGGAGGCGCCGACCACGCTCGCGTCGTCGCCAGACTGGGCTAGTCGGCCTTCAGTCCGGCTTTGCGGACCACGTCCGCCCATTTCACGGTTTCCTGCCGGAGGTAGGCGGCGAATTCCTCCGGCGTGCTGGTCACCGGGTCGGTGCCGATGGCGTTCAGCTTGTCCTTCATGTCCTGGCTGTACAGGATCTTCGCCAGCTCGCCGTTCAGCCGCGCGACGACCGGCCGCGGCGTGCCGGCGGGCGCGAGCACGCCGTACCAGGTCGTGACCTCGAAATCGGGCAGGCCGGCCTCGGCAACCGTCGGCACCTCGGGCAGGGCGGGCAGGCGCTGCGGCGCGATCACGGCGAGCGCGCGCAGCCGCCCGGACTTGATGTGCGGCGCCGCCGCCGGCAAGCCGATCACCACCAGGTGGATCGCTCCGGCCAGGACATCGTTCATCGCCAGGTTCACGCCCTTGTAGGGCACGTGCACCAGCTTCGCGCCGGTGACGAGGTTAAAGAGCTCGCCAGCGAGGTGATTGGAGGTGCCGCTGCCGCCGGAGCCGAAGTTCATGCCGCCGGGCTTGGCCTTCGCTAGCGCGATGAACTCCTGCAGCGTCGGCGCGAGCGCCGGCTGCGTGACGATCACGTTCGGCACGGTCGCGACCAGGCTGACCGGCGCGAAGTCCCTGAGCGGGTCGTAGTTGAGCTTCGAGTAGAGGCTGGGGCTGATCGCAAGCGACGGCGCCACCAGCACCAGGGTATAGCCGTCGGGGGCCGACTTCGCCGCGGCTTCCGCGCCGACGTTGCCGCCTGCGCCGCCGCGGTTCTCGACCACCACCGGCTGGCCGAGGCTGGACGCGAGGCGCTCGCCGATCAGCCGCCCGAGGATGTCGGTCGGGCCGCCGGGCGGGAAGGGCAGGATGAAGCGCAGCGGCTTGCTGGGATAGGGATCGGGGACTTGCGCCGAGACAGGCGAGGCGGCGAGGAGGAGCGGGATCAACAGCGCGAAGCGTCCGCCCATGTAGCGATTTAGCGACATCGGCGTCGATTCTTAGCTACAATATGTCGGTGTTTAGCGACAATGATGGGGAGCTACGGGGGGGTGCCGAATGGATGAAGAGTTGATTTGGAGGGTCAGGGACGAAGCAGACGGACGCGGATCGCGGCAGAAAACACCGCCAAAAGCATGCTTTTTTTGGAAAAGAGATGGGCAACTCGTGCGGTCTGCTGAATTCACGCAGTCAGAGCTTGAAGTCGAGATCGAGCGGCTGAATGCAGATATGACGCAGTTCGTGATCGCACTTAAGATGCTCGCTCTTTCTCGGGCTCCTAACAAGACAGGCGTTCAGTAATTCCGGGTTGGAGTCGATGCGGTTTTGTGCGTCGCTGATTGCTCCGAGTCTCGCGTGGGCAATATCGACCTTGATCCCGGCTCAGGCGCATTCCCAGGACTATCCAGCTAAACCGATCCGCATTGTAGTGCCGTTCTCCCCGGGCGGCGTCGCCGACAACAGCGCGCGCGTCGTCGCCGATCCGCTCGGCGCGCGGCTGGGGCAGCAGGTGCTGGTCGAGAACCGCCCCGGCGCGAGCGGCAACATCGGCACGCAGGCGGTGGCGCAGGCCGCGCCCGACGGCTATACGCTGCTGCTCGGGTTCGACGGCACGATGGTCATCAACCCGCACGTGTTCCCGAAACTTCCGTTCGACACGCTGAAGGACTTCGCGCCGGTCACCAAGCTCGGCGACGCGACGCTGATCCTGGTGGCGCATCCTTCCGTGCCGGCAAGAAACCTGGCCGAGTTCATCGCGCACGCCAGGGCTCGCCCGGGCTCGTTCGCGTACGGCACCTCAGGGACCGGCGGCACGCCGCACCTGGCGGGCGAGCTGCTGAAGCTGCGCACCGGCATCGCGCTCGAGCATGTTCCCTACAAGGGCGGCGGCCAGGCGATCACCGACGTGGTCGGCGGCCAGATCCCGCTGGTCTTCACCGCCATCGCCACTGCGCAGCAGTACGTGAGGGCCGGCCGGCTGGTCGCGCTGGGCGTGCCCGGCGCCAGGCGCTCCGCGGCGCTGCCCGACGTGCCTACGTTTGTCGAGAGCGGGCTGCCGGGCTTCGATGTTTCCTCCTGGACCGGAATTTTCGCGCCGGCGAGCACGCCGCGCCTGGTGATCGACAAGCTGCAAGGAGAGCTCGCCGCAGTGCTGCGCACGGCGTTCGTGCGCGAGCGCTACGCGGTCCTCGGCATCGAGCCCGTCGGCAACTCGCCGCAGGAGTTCAGCGACCAGGTGCGCGCCGACCTGGCGCGCTGGGAGAAGGTGGTGAGAGCGGCGAACGTCAGGGTGGAGTGACGGCCGGCTGCTCCTAGAGGTCGTGATGCGGCGCGGCGGAGGGCTCCTTCCACGTGCCGGTTGCCTCGGCCTCGGCGACGCGGGCGGTGCCGAACGCAAAGAACAGCGGCGCGCACGCAGCGCCCACCAGCGCCGACGAAATGGAGCAGTACCACAGCGGCGTGAGGCCCGCCGGAGCGAACACGTCGCCGACGCTCGGGTAGCAGACCGCGCCGCCGAAAGCGCCGCGAATCAATCCGGCGACCAGGCCGGTGGCGCCGCCCAGCGCAAAAATCCATTGCCAGGGATACTGGTGTCCCAGCCGGCTGTAGAGCGGCACCAAGCCCGCGGCGAACAGGATCGCGATCGGCAGCGCGAGCCAGGGCTCGAAAATGACGCCGTACAGCCAGATCGCCATGGGCACGGTGAGATAGCCGAACACGCCGTGCGTGGACACCGTGGTTGGCGAGGCGATGGCGATCACGAAGCCGGTGCCAAGGGGAAGGAAAATCGTGAAGCAGATCGCCAGGGCGGCGGCCCTGCGGGAATCCGTGCCCAG
>VBBY01000155.1 GCA_005881595.1 Betaproteobacteria bacterium
GCGAGATGCCTTCATCGTCGATCGTGATTCTCGCCGCGTCCTGCAGACCGGCAAGGCGTTGTGGCGTTTCAGCCAATACTGCTGCGCTAATACAGAGCAGCAGAGAAAGCGCGAGAGCTCGCAGCATGGTGGTTCCCCCCTTAAAGTTATTGATCCCACGCTAGCACCGAAGCGGCGCTGCGCACATCCCATTGCCATGGGAGCACGGCGCCCTACAGCGCGAGCGGATAAAGCGGGATATGGCGGCCTCCCCCCCAGGAAACAGCCTTCTTACTTGCTTCAACCCACCCTACGCCGCCGCCTGATCGGTGTCAACGTCAGGGCTTCAGCGCACGGTAAAGAAAGGTAAGCGACACGTCCATCCGGTAGTCGATATCGGAGTGATCGTCGTCGAATTCTTCGTAGACGTGATGAATCCCGGCCTGGTGCAGGCGCTGCGAGAGGATGCGCGAGCCGTAGTGGATGTGGAACTGGTCGCGCCAGCCGCAGTCGATGTAGATGCCGCGCAGCGACCTGAGGTTGCGCTTGTAGCGCTCGACGAGCCGCACCGGGTCGTGCCGCTGCCACTGCCGCCAGCGCTCGGGAAGCACTTCGCCCGTCTCGAGGTTGAACGGCAGGCGGAAGCCGTTGGGCGCCGCGGGATCCGGGTCGTAGGTGGCCGCCATGCACAGGTTCATGATGCAGTGCCCCTCGGCCATCGACAGCTTGGGCTTCTTCCACACGGCGGCGAGGAACCGCCTCACGCGCCCGTCGTCCAGGCCGCGACCGGCGGCCTTCGCGGCACGCGGCGCGTCGTAGCGCCCCGGCTTTTGTCGTCGTGCGCGGTACTTCGCCAGCTCGTTCAGGGTGTTCGGCCAGTCGTGCCAGTAGACGAAGTCGAAATACGCGTCACCCGAATGGTCGGCGATCGCGCCCCAGGTCGACGCGTACTTCATGCCGTGAAGCATCGCGCCGTAGCCCCCGGAGGATTTGCCGAAGCAGCCGCGGTGATCGCGCGAAGCGAGCGTGCGGAACTCGCGGTCGACGAACGGCACGAGCTCTCGCGTCAGATAGTCGGCGTAGCTGCCGATCGCGCTCGAGTTCACGTACTGGTTGCCGCCAAGCGCCGTGAAGCAATCGGGAAAAACGAGGATCGCCGGCCCCATCCTGCCCTCGTGGACCAGTCGCGCGGCGCGCTCGGGGACGTTGTCGCTGAAATTCTTCCACGCCACATGCGCCAGGCCCGAGCCCGTGAATCCCACCAGATCGAACAGCACCGGGAAGCGGCGTCCGCGGCCACGCCCGGCACCTGCGTCGTACTGGGGCGGAAGCCAGAGCGCGAGCCTGCGCACGTGCGGATCGCCCAGAGGATTGTCCTTGAGCACGCTCGAGGCGTGCTCGAGCGTCACGACGGTCCCGGGTTTCCATCTCGGCCGCTTAAGCGCCATGTTCGCCTGTTCTTCGAACCGACGGCTAGCGTACCGTCTTGATGCCGGCGTCCTTCAGGATCTCGCGCATGCGATCCGTGAACTCATCGTAGAACCTGGCGAGCTCGGCGGCGTTCTGGTAGCCGTCCTCGAACTGGTTATCGTCGAGGAACTTGCGCCACGAATTGGAGCGCGTCAGCTTCAAGAAAACGTCCTCCCAGTACGCGACGTTCTCTTTCGGAATGCCGGGCGGCGCCACCACGCCGCGCACCTGCGGCACCGCGGGCACATCGAAGCCCGCCTCCTTCAACGTCGGCACGTCGGGAAAGCCGGACAAGCGCCTGTCGCTCACCTGCGCAAGCACCCGGATGTTGCCGGCGCGAATGTGCTCACCGGCTTCGGCAGGCTCGATCACCATCATGTTGACGTGGCCGCCGAGCAGCGCCGCCATGCGCTCGCCGCCGCCCGGGAACGAGATGAATGCCCAGCGCGCGCCGGTGTGCTTCTGCAGCAGCTGCCGCACGACGTTGTCGCGGCTGGTGATCGAGCCGCCCGACTGCTTGAGCTGGCCGGGGTGTTGTCTGGCCGCTGCGACGAAATCGGCGAGCGTCTTGTAGGGCGCGTCGGTCTTCACCGCGATCACCGCCGGCTCGAGCACCAGGCGCACTACCGGAGTGAGATCCTTGAGGGAAACCCTGGCTTCCGCGCTGGTCAGCGGACTGGTCAGCCAGACGCCGGTGAAAAAACCGATCGTGTTCGGGTCACCCTTTTTTTCGGCGAGGTAGGCGGCGGCCACCGCGGCACCGCCCCCGGTCTTGTTGACTACCTGCATGCGCACCGGCAGAAGCTTCTCCTTTTCGACCATCAGGGCGACCGCGCGCGCCAGCAGGTCACTCCCTCCTCCCGGCCCGGTGTGCACCACGACTTCGATCGGCCGCGTCGGCTGGAAGCCTTGGGCGAACGCCACCTCCACGAACGAGCCGGCGAACGCCATGACGGCGAGTGCGGCAATTTCCTTCATGAATCCAGCGCGCGCAGGCGCCATGCATTGACCTTTGTGAACAACGGGATCAGCAGGATCAGCAGCGCCAACGATAGCATCACCGCGGAGATCGGCCTAGCCACCAGGATCGAAAGGCTGCCTTCCGACATCATCAGCGACTGGCGCAGCGCCCGCTCCATGGCTCCGCCCAGCACCAGCCCGAGGATCAGCGGCGCCGCCGGGTAATCGAGCTTGCGCATGACATAACCGAGCAGCCCGAATGCGGCGAGCAGCGCGACATCGAACAGGCTGCCCGAGGCGCTGTAGACGCCGACGATGGAGATGCCGAGGATCACCGGATACAGCACGAACGCCGGCGCGCGCAGCACCTGCGCGAACGCCGGCACCAGCGGCAGGTTCAGGATGAGCAGCATGACGTTGCCGATGTACATGCTCGCCACCAGGCCCCAGAACAGCGCCGGATTTTCAGGGATAAAGAGCGGCCCCGGCTTGAATCCCCACAGGACCAGCGCGGCGAGCAGGACCGCGGTGGTGCCCGAGCCCGGGATGCCGAGGGTCAGCAGCGGCACCAGCGCCCCGCCGGTCTCGGAGTTATTCACGCCTTCGGGTGCGGCCACGCCTTCTACGACCCCCGTGCCGAACCGCTCGCGGCGGCGTGAAACCGCCTTTTCGAGGCCGTAGGAGATGAACGAGGCGATCGTCGAACCGGCCCCCGGCAGCACGCCGATCAGGAAGCCGACCACCGATCCGTTGGCGAACGCGAACCGGCAATCCTTGAGGTCCTGCACCGTCGGCAGCAGATTGCGCAGGCCCTTGGGGACCGGCAGCAGCCGCGTTTCTTCGCGCGCCTCCATGTTGGCGAGCACCTCCGCGATCGCGAACACGCCGATGGCGACGACGACGAAGTCGACCCCGGAGAGCAGCTCCATGCGCCCGAACGTGAAGCGCGAGGTGGTGCTGAACAGATCCGTGCCGATGCCGGCTATCCACAGGCCCGCCAGCATGGCTAGCAGCGCCTTCACCATCGAGCGGCCGGCGAGCAGCACCACCATCGCCAGCCCGAGCGCCATCAGCGCGAAATACTCCGGCGAGCTGAACGAAAGCGCGACCTTGGCGAGCGGCGGCGCCACCAGCATCAGCCCCAGCACCCCGACCGTGCCGGCAATGAACGAAGCGATCGCGGCGATGCCGAGCGCGGCGCCGGCGCGGCCCTGGCGCGCCATCTGGTAGCCGTCGAGGCAGGTCACTACCGACGCCGACTCCCCCGGAACGTTCAGCAGGATCGAGGTCGTCGAGCCGCCGTACTTGGCGCCGTAGTAGATGCCGGCGAGCATGATCATGGCGCCCGCCGGGTTCATCAGGAACGTGAGCGGCAGCAGCATCGCGATCGTCGCCGGCGGCCCGAGCCCCGGCATGATGCCCACCACGGTGCCCAGAACCACCCCCACCAGGCACCACAGCAGGTTGGCCGGCTGCAAGGCGACCGCAAAGCCCTGCATCAATCCGGCCAGGATCTCCACTGCCTAGAAGCCGAACACCCCGGCGGGTAGCGGAACGCCGAGCGCCAGAGGGAACAGGACGTAGAAGGCCGCGGCGCTTGCCGCGGCGACGGCTGCGGCGAGCGCGAGCGGCCGCCGATACATGACGGCGGCGATGAAAAACGTGAGCGCCGCGAAGCTCGCCACGAAGCCTAGCGGCTTCAACGCCGCGACCGAAACCGCGAGCGCAAACCACACCGCAAGGGCACGGCCGATTTTTTGCCATTCCACGCGTTCAGCGCTCTTCTCGCGCCACGCGCTTGAGAGAACGAGCACGCCGGAGAGCGCTGCCATCGCGATGCCGTACCACAAGGGAAAGAAGCCGGGGCCGGGGCCGTCGGGCCCGAGGTACTCCCACTGCCGCGCCTGGACGATGATGTAGGTGGCGAGCGCGGCGAGCACCAGCCCGGAGTAGAAGTCCGCCGCGCCGAACTTCCTCGCCATTATCTGGCGGGCTTCTTGTAGCGCCCTTTCGGCACGATCTCGCAGACCGTGCCGCCGGGGGCGCGGAACTTGACCGGAATCACGCCCGGATCGCTGATGATCTCGCAGCCGTACGACTTGATCTCGCGCGTGGCGGCTGGGAGATCGTCGACTTCCACCGCGAAATGATGGATGCAGGGGCCTTCGCCCGCCGCCTTCGACTCGGCCGACTGCGTCCCCGCGTCGTATTTGATCAGCGCGACGTCGAGCCGGCCGTCGCTCAGGTGGCGCGACGTATGGTCGCGCACTTTCTCGGTGTTGACTTCGACGAAGCCGAACACCTTGCGGTAGAACTCAGTGGCGCGCTCAAGATCGTCGACCTTCAGCGCGAGGTGCACGATGCGACTCATGGGCTCTCCTCGGTCAAGCGCGCAGCAGCGGACGCAGTGCGCGAACGTCTTTCACCTTTTCCAGCCTCCAGATCAGGTCGCAGAGCCTGCGCGCCCGCGACCTGCCGATCACCGGCGCGATCAGAGCATAGCTCTTGGCGTCGACTTCGGCGCGCGTCATCGGATTCTCCGCGGTGCCGCGCACCGCCCTGGTATGGTGCCTGAATTCGCGTCCGTCGCGCAGCCTGAGCTCAACGATGCCCTGCCGGCTCGGCATGGCCTGCGTCAGCGCATCGTCGCCGCGCAGCTCGATACGGGCACGCAGCGCGAGCACCTCGCGGTCGCGCATGCGCTTTTCATCGTGCGACGACCTGAAGCTCACCGTGCCATCGAGCAGCATCACGGCGCACAGGTGCTGCATGCAGATATCGGGCATGCTGCGGTTGTCGACAGTGTTGGCGCCCTGATGGGCGACCCGCACCACGAGGCTCTCGACGTCGCCGGCCGCGACGCGGTGGCCGCGGATCAGCTCGGCGAGCGAGTCGAGCGGCGCCTGGACCGGCGAGCCGACCGACCAGCGCTTGATGCTGGTGTTCATGATCTCGTGGGTTTCGCCGAGTCCCCGCACCAGCACGGCGGGGTCCGGCGCGCGGCCGTAGGCGACGAAGAAGTTGCGCTCGCCCGCGAACACGTCCTCGACGGCGGTAAAGCCGTGGGCGACCATGGCCGCGGCGGCAACGCCGTTGCGCGCCGGCATGCCGCCGAAGTCGAACGCTTTTTCGATGTGCTCCTCGTCGCGCATCCAGCACGAGATGCCGGAAGCCTGCTGCGCTGTATAGGACAAGACGTAGCGGATCTTAGATTCGTCCAATCCGGCAAGCGCAGCCGCGGCCGCGGCGGCGCCGAACATCGGCCCGAAGCTGTGCGTCGAATGCCCGTCGTCGCGGAACTGGCGGGCATCGAGCGACAGCGTCAGCCGGCAGCCTACGTCGTAGCCGAGCGCAACCGCGCGCAGCAGCGCCGTCCCGTTGCGCCGCTCGCGCTCGGCCATGGCGAGCGCCGCGGGCACAATGCCGCAGCCAGGATGCGTCAACGACGCCGCATGCGAATCGTCGGTCTCGTCGGCATGAGCCAGCATGCCGTTCGCCAGCGCGGCGTTGGCGGCCGTCGTGACGATGCGGCTGCCGGTCACGCAAGCTTCCTTGGCGCCGCCGAGCGAGCGCACGAAGGAAATCGCTTTTTTCCCGGGCAGCAGGCGGGAACCGGACAGCATCGCCGCGATCGTGTCGAGCAGGTGGTGCTTGGTCTTCTCGACGACCGGCGAAGGCAGCGGCTGGTGCAGCGCTTGCGCGATGTAGGCGCTTAACTGCCGCATCACCGGCGATATGGATTGCCGGTTCACGGCATGAAGCCGCCGCCGTTCACATGAATCGACTGGCCGGTGATGTAGCGCGCATCGGGGCCGCACAGCATGCGCACCATCGCCGCGATCTCCTCGGGCGCGCCGCGGCGGCCGACGGGAGGCAGCGAGCGCCGATGCGCCGGGCGCTCCGGCGCGCCGGGCAGGCCGCGCAGCGTGTCGACCGTCCCCGGCACGACGCAGTTGACGGTGATGTGATATGGCGCGAGGTCGAGCGCGAGCGCACGGGTCATGCCGGCGAGCCCCGCTTTGGCGGTGATGACGTGGGCGCGGTGGTCCGCGCCCCGGTGCGCCGTCAACCCGCCGATGTTGACGATGGTCCCGCCGCCGGCGCGAATCAGATGCGGCAGACAGGCCTGGGCGCAGAGAAACGCACCGTCCAGCACGGTCGACAGCACGCGCCGCCATTCCTCGAGGCGGATCTCGGCGAACGGCGTCTCGACGCGCACTGCGGCGTTGTTCACCAGGAAATCGAGCCGCCCGAACTCGCGCACCGCTGCGTCCACCAACGCGGCGACCGCGCGCGCATCGGTCACGTCGGCGATGTGCAGCGCCGCCCTGCCTCCTGCGGACCTGATCGTCGCGAGCGTCTGCTCGGCCTCGACCCGCGAAGTCCTGGCATTGACCATGACCGCAGCGCCGCCCGCCGCCAGCGACCGCGCAATCGCCCGGCCGATGTTTCGGGCGCCGCCGGTCACCAGGGCAACCTTGCCGGCGAGCTCATCTCCCGGTGTCATTCCGGCGCTGCGGGGCACGCGAAAGTCTCCAAAAAAAAGCGCCCGAAGGCGCCCCTGACGGCTCGGAACGCGCCGCGGCGGTTTACTCTATGAGCTGATGCTTCACCGTGTAGTGCACCAGCTCCGCATTGGTGGCCAGACCCAGCTTCTTCAGGATGCGTACCCGATAGGTGCTGATCGTGCTCGGGCTCAGAAACATCTCTTTCGCGATCTGGTTGATCGGCTTGCCCGAAGCGAGCAGCCACATCACCCGATACTCGCGGTCGGAAAGCGTCTCGTGCGGCGGCTTCTGGGCGTCGGGCGCCAGCTCCACCGCCAGCCTCTCGGCCAGCGACGCGCTGACATACTTGCCCCCGCCCACCACCTTGCGGATGGCGGCAGCCAGCTCCTCCCCGGCGCTCTCCTTGTTCATGTAGCCGGCACCGCCCGCCTTCAACACGCGCCGCGCGTGCAGCTCCTCCGGATGCATGCTCAGGATCAGCACCGGGCGCTGCGGGAACTCGCGTTTGATCTCGCCCAGCAGCTGCAGCCCGCTGCGGCCCGGCATCGAGTAATCCAGGATCGCCACGTCCCATTCGAGCTTGCGCGCAAGCTCCATGGCTTCATTGCCGTTCTTCGCCTCGCCGACCACCAGCATGTCGGGCTCGCCGGTCAGCATCTGCTTCAGGCCGTGGCGCACCACCGGGTGATCGTCGGCAATCAGGATCTTCATAGGGAAACCTCGCATTCTACTTCGAGCGCAGCGGAAGCGACACCGTCACCTGTGTGCCCCTGCCACGACTTCCATTGATGTCAAGCTTGCCCGAAAAAAGCAGCACGCGTTCGCGCATTCCCAGAAGCCCCAGCGATTTGGAGCCGCGCATCTCGGCTGCCGTGATGCCTCTGCCGTTGTCCTGGACTTCCAGCGTGAGCGTGTCCGCGTCCTGCCGCATGAAAACGTCGACCCTGGTCGCATTCGCATGGCGCGCCACGTTCGTCAGCACTTCCTGAAAGATCCGGAACACCGCGGTCGAGCGCTCCTGGTCCAGCCCGTCGCTGTCCGGCGGCAGAGTTACATTGCACCTGATCCCGGTGCGCAGCTGAAAGTCTCTGGCCTGCCAGCCGATCGCGGCCGCCAGGCCCACCTCGTCCAAAAGGTCGGGCCGCAGTCCCGAGGCAATCTTGCGCACCGAACGAATCGTCTCGTCGATCAGGCGAAACATCGACTTGATCTTCTTCAGCAGCGGTTTCTCGTCGGCCGGCAGCTTGCCCGACAGCCAGGTCAGATCCATCTTCAAGCCGGTCAGGGCCTGGCCGAGCTCATCGTGGATCTCGCGCGCGATCCTGATCTGCTCGTCCTCGCGCACCGACCGCAGGCGAGCGGTCAGGGCGCGCAGATTCTCCTCCGATTCCCTCAGGCGCGCTCCGGTCTGCTCATGCTCCGCAATCTCCCTGACCAGCGCCGCATTCTTGGCATACAGCTCGATGAACACCGCGACCTTGGATTTCAGAACCTCCGGAACCAGCGGCTTGACGATATAGTCCACGGCTCCCACTTCGTAGCCGCGGAACATCGAGGTAACGTCTTCCGTGGCGGCGGTGACAAAGATGACCGGGGTGTGTCGCGAGCGCTGGCGTTCCCGGATCAGCCGCGCCGTCTCGAAGCCGTCGACGCCCGGCATGCGCACGTCCAGAAGGATCACCGCGAACTCCTGCTTCAGGACGCAGCGCAGCGCCTCTTCGCCGGAATCCGCCAGCACCAGGTTCTGCCCCAGGCCCTGCAGCAGCTCCTGCAGCGCCATGAGATTTCGCCGGTCATCGTCGACGATCAGGATGCTGGCCACCGATGAACCCGACATCGTGTCCTCTCCTGCCGGACTGCCCGTTTGGTCGCGGAACGCGTCTACCGCGCAAAGCATAGCCTGATCCTGATGCGGCCGTTGGCCCCCGGCGAAGCCGACATTGTCGCTCGTCCTCACTGGGTCAGCCAGACCCGCAGCAGCGAGAGCAGCTGTTCGGTGTTGACGGGCTTGGCGAGGTAGTCCGAGGCGCCGGCCTCGAGGCATTTCTCGCGGTCCCCGATCATCGCCTTCGCCGTGATGGCAATGATGGGGAGTTCCCTGAACTTCTCCGGCTTGCGCATGATGCGTATCGTGTCGTAGCCGTCGAGCTCGGGCATCATGATGTCCATCAGAACGACATCGATGTCGGGAGTGTTGGTGAGCAGCTCGATCCCGTCCTTGCCGTTCTCCGCGTTGATCGCGATCATTCCGTGCTGCTCGAGCACGCTGGTCAGGGCAAAGATGTTGCGGATGTCGTCATCGACGATCAGCGCCTTCTTCCCGGACAGCTCCTGCGGCGATTTGCGCCGCTGCGCCAGGAGCTCGCGTGTCTTCCCGGGCAGGCGCTCCACTGCCTGGTGCAGGAACAGCGTAGCTTCCTCGAGCACCGCTTCGGGCGTGCTGACGTTCTTGAGGATGACGACTTCCGCCAGCTTGCGCAGGCTGTCGTGCTCGTTCCGGTTTTGACCGTCGGTGCCGTACATGACGATGGGGATCTTGGCGGCGCGCTGGGTCTTGGCGAAGTTCTTGAGGAAATCTGTCGCGCTCATGTCGCCCAGCGTCCGATCCACGACGATGCAGTCGAACGGGTTGCGCTGCGCGGCCTCGAGCGCCTCCTTCCCGCTTCCCACCCCGGTGATCTTGACACCGTCGGTGCGCAGCGCCTCGCTGATGCCTTCCCGCTGCGCCGTGTCGCCGTAGGCGACGAGCAGCGTCTTGACCTCGCGATCGACGAACTTGCGTGTCCGGGCCAGGGCTTCCTGCAACGCCTCTTTCGCCGCCGGCTTCTGCACGACCCCCAAGGCTCCCATGTGCATGCACCGGTTCGTCTGATCGCTCACCGAGATCACGTTCACCGGGATGTGCCGGGTAACGGGATCGTGCTTCAACAGGTCCAGCATCGCCCAGCCGTCCATGTCCGGCAGCAGCAGATCCAGCGTGATCGCGTCCGGCGCAAGCTCCTTCACGAGCGGCAGGGCCGCGCCGGCATTCGCGGCGACCACCCCCTTGAATCCGCTCTCGCGCGCAACGTCGAGCAGCGCGGACGCGAACTTGAGGTCGTCTTCCACGATCACGACCACATAATCACCCTCCCGGATCCTCTCACGGTCATCGTGCACTGCCGGCTTTGAGGCTGACGGCGGCCCCGTCTTCACCAGCTTGTGGTTCCGCTCCGCATAGGCGGGGGCGGGCTGCGGCGCAGCTGCCGCCTGACGCGTCCTCTCTTCGCCCGCCGGCTTGTAGGTCATCGGCAGGTAAAGCGTGAACATGCTGCCCTTGCCGGGGGTGCTGCTCACCCGGATTTCACCGCCGAGCAGGCGAGTCAGCTCGCGGCTGATGGAAAGCCCCAGGCCGGTGCCTCCGTATTGGCGGCTGGTGGTGCCATCGGCCTGCTGGAACGGCTCAAAGATGCTGTTCTGCTTGTTCGCCGGAATCCCGACGCCGGTGTCGATCACGGAGAACGCCACGACCGCGTCCGCCGTATCGAGCTGAGGATGTCCCGGGCTCCAGCCCGATTTCGCCTGCGCCACCTCCAGCGTTACCTTGCCGCGCTCGGTGAACTTGAACGCGTTGGACAGCAGGTTCTTGAGGATCTGCTGCAGCCGCTTCGCGTCGGTCTGGATGCCTGCGGGCAGCTCCGCGGCGACCCTGACATCGAACTCGAGCCCCTTGGCGTTCGCCACCTGGCGGAACGTGCGCTCGACATAGTCGGGCAGTTCGGAGAAGTGCTCGAACTCGATGTCGAGCGTGACGGTGCCCGACTCGATCTTGGCGAGATCGAGAATGTCGTTGATGAGCGAGAGCAGATCGGTGCCAGCGGCATGGATGGTTTGGGCGTGCTCGATCTGTTTCGCGCTCAGGTTATTGCCGGGGTTATCGGCCAGCAATCTCGCCAGGAGCAGCAGGCTGTTCAACGGGGTGCGCAGCTCGTGGGACATGTTGGCGAGAAACTCGGACTTGTAGCGCGAGCTGAGAGCGAGCTGCTCGGCCTTCTCTTCGAGCGCAGCCTTGGCCTGCTCGACCTCCCGGTTCTTGTACTCGACCTGCGCCATCTGTTCCGAGAGCTGCTTCGCCTTTTCCTGAAGCTGCTCGTTGGTGCGCTGCAGCTCCTCCTGCTGCTTCTTGAGCAGGGTTTCCGAGTTCTGCAGGTTCACGGCCTGCTGTTCCAGCCGGTCGTTGGTCTTCTTCAGCTCTCCCTGCTGGCTTTGCAGCTCCTTGGTCAGGGATTGCGATTGCTGCAGCAGGTCCTCGGTCCTCATGCTGGACTCGATCGTGTTGAACACGATGCCGATGCTCTGCGTGAGCTGGTCGAGGAACGAAAGGTGTATCTCGCTGAACTTCCTGAACGAGGCCAGCTCGATCACCGCCTTGACCTCGTCTTCGAACATCACCGGCAGCATGATGATGCTCAGGGGCGCGGTGGAGCCGAGCACGGAACCCACCCGGAGGTAGTCGCGCGGCACCTCCGTGAGCAGGATTCGCTTCTTCTCGTACGCGCACTGGCCGATGAGGCCTTCGCCGAAGCGCAGGGTTTTCGGCAGGTTCTTGCTCGGCTTGTGCGCATAGCTCGCGATGAGGTCGAGCCGCAGCTCGTCGCCGCGCGTGGGCTGCGCGTAAATCACGCCTTGCTGAGCATCGACCAGCGGCGCCAGCTCGGACAGGATCAGCTTGGACACGGTGACCAGATCGCGGTGGCCCTGCAGCATGCGCGTGAAATTCGTCAGGTTGGTCTTGAGCCAGTCCTGCTCGGTGTTCTCGAGCGTGGTGTCCTTCAGGTTGCGGATCATCTCGTTGATGTTGTCCTTCAGGGCCGCCACTTCTCCCTGCGCCTGGACCATGATCGAGCGCGTCAGGTCGCCCTTGGTCACCGCAGTCGCCACTTCGGCGATCGCCCGCACCTGGGTGGTCAGGTTTGCCGCCAGCTGGTTCACGTTATTGGTGAGGTCGCGCCACAATCCTGCGGCGCCGGGAACCTTGGCCTGGCCCCCAAGCTTGCCGTCGATGCCCACTTCGCGCGCCACGTTGGTGACCTGATCGCCGAAGGTTGCGAGGGTGTCGATCATCCCGTTGATCGTGTCCGCGAGCGCCGCGATCTCGCCTTTTGCTTCAAATACGACCTTGCGCTTCAGGTCGCCGTTCGCAACCGCGGTAACGATCTGCGCAATGCCGCGCACCTGGTTGGTGAGGTTCGCCGCCATCGCGTTCACGTTGTAGGTGAGGTCCTTCCAGGTGCCCGCCACCCCCGGCACCTGCGCCTGGCCGCCGAGCTTGCCCTCGGTGCCCACCTCGCGCGCCACCCGCGACACTTCCGAGGCGAACGCATTGAGCTGGTCCACCATCGTGTTGATGGTGCTCTTCAGCTCCAGGATCTCGCCCTTCACGTCCACCGTGATCTTCTTCGACAGGTCGCCTTTGGCCACCGCGGTGGTCACCTCGGCGATGTTGCGCACCTGGCCGGTGAGGTTCGCCGCCATCGCGTTCACGTTGTCGGTGAGGTCCTTCCAGGTGCCCGCCACCCCCGGCACCTGCGCTTGGCCGCCGAGCTTGCCCTCGGTGCCCACCTCGCGCGCCACCCGCGTCACCTCGCCGGAGAACGCGTTGAGCTGGTCCACCATCGTGTTGATGGTGCTCTTCAGCTCCAGGATCTCGCCCTTCACGTCCACCGTGATCTTCTTCGACAG
>VBBY01000182.1 GCA_005881595.1 Betaproteobacteria bacterium
AGCAGGCGCCCGCGCGCGTGGAGGAGCGGGCCGCCAAACCCGCCCCCGTCGAGACCAAGCCGATCGCGCGCGTCGACCTGACCAGCAAGCCGGCGGCGGGGAGCCCGCTCAAGGACCCGAACAACATCCTGTCCAGGCGCTCGATCTACTACGACTACGACAAGTTCGACATCAAGGACGAGTTCCGCCCGCTGGTCGAGGCGCATGCGAAGTACCTGCGCGAGAACCCGGGCGCCAAGATGCTGATCCAGGGCAATGCCGACGAGCGCGGCAGCCGCGAATACAACCTCGGTCTCGGGCAGCGCCGCTCCGACAGCGTCAAGCGGGCGCTGACGATCCTCGGCGCCAAGGAGAATCAGATCGAGTCGGTCAGCCTGGGCGAGGAGAAACCGGTCTGCACCGAGCATGCGGAGGACTGCTGGGCGAAGAACCGCCGCGGCGACATGCTCTACGGCGGCGAGTACTGATGCGCTGGGCAGGGGCACGGCAGGCTGCCGCCTTCGCGCTCGGCTGCGCGCTCGCCTGGCCTGCGCTCTCGCAGGGGCTTTTCGACGATAACGAAGCGCGTCGCCGCATCGAGCTGCTGCGCCAGCAGGTCGAGGCGAGCCAGAAGGCGCTCGAAGATCGCCTTGGCAAGCTCGAGTCCTCGACCGGCGAGCGCAGCGCGCTGCTCGATCTCGCCGGGCAGCTGGAGGGGTTGCGCGCCGAAATCGCGCGCATCCGCGGGCAGATCGAGGTCCTCGCCAACCAGATCGAGACCGCCGACCGGCGGCAAAAAGACCTGTACGTCGACATCGACACGCGCTTGAGGAAGCTCGAGCAGGCGCGCGAGCAGCAGGCCGCGAGCGCCGACAAGCCGCCGGCGGCCTCCAGCGAGGTCGAAGGGGCAACCCCGGGCGAGGCGAAGGCCTACCAGGCGGCGCTCGACCAGTTCAAGCTCGGCAACTACCCGATGGCGGTCTCGGCGATGCAGGGCTTCCTGGTGACGTATCCCGGCAGCTCGCTCGCGCCCAATGCGCAGTACTGGATCGGCATGGCTTACTCCGGGCAGCGCGACTACAAAAGCGCGATCGCCGCGCAGCGCAAGCTCCTCGCGGCGTGGCCCGACAGCCCGAAGGCGCCTGACGCGATGCTGAGCATCGCAAGCGCGCAGGAAACGATGGGCGAGCGCCGCGCCGCGCAGAAAACTCTCGAAGAGCTGATCGGGCGCTATCCCTCGAGCAGTGCCGCGACGAGCGCGAAGCAGCGCCTGTCCGCTTACCCGAAGCGTTGAACGGTCCCGACCCTGCGCAACTCGCCCGCTTAGTCACTGCCGGGGCGTTTCTGCTCGCTTTCATCTTCGGCGCGGTGGGGAACAAGACGCGCTTCTGCACCATGGGCGCGGTCTCCGACTGGGTGAACATGGGCGACCTCGGCCGCATGCGGATGTGGCTGCTCGCGATCGCCGTGGCGCTGCTCGGCTCGAGCGCGCTGCAGGTCGCCGGCGTCGTCGACCTTTCCAAGTCCATCTACCCCGGCCCCAACTTCACCTGGCTGTCGTACGTCCTGGGCGGGTTTCTCTTCGGCGTCGGCATGACGCTCGGCTCGGGCTGCGGCTCGAAGACGCTGATCCGCATCGGCGCCGGGAGCCTGAAGTCGGTGATCGTGTACGTGTTTCTCGGCATCGCGGCCTACATGACGCTGCGCGGCCTGCTCGGCGCGTTCCGCGTCGGCGTGCTCGAGAAGGCATCGCTTACCCTCGCGCCGGGACAGGATCTGCCGTCGCTGTTATCGGCAGGGCTGGGTTGGTCGAAGGGCGCGTGGACGGCGGCTCTAGCTGCCGTCGTCGGCGGGGCAATCCTCGCTTTCGTCTATGCGAGCCGTGAATTCCGCTCCAGTTTCGACTACACGCTCGGCGGCGTGGTCACCGGGCTGGTCGTGGTCGGCGGCTGGTACGTGAGCGGGCACCTCGGCCACCTCGCTGAGGATCCGAACACGCTGCAGGAGGCCTTCGTCGCCACCAATTCCGGGCGCATGGAGTCGTTCTCGTTCGTCTCGCCGATGGCCTACACGCTCGACTACCTGATGCTGTGGACCGACAAGTCGAAGATCATCACCTACGGCATCGCCTCCGCGGCCGGCGTGATCGCCGGCTCCGCCGCGTATGCGCTCGCCACGCGCACCTTCCGCTGGGAGGGTTTCCGCGACGCCGAGGACACCGCGAGCCACATCATCGGCGGCATGCTGATGGGTTTCGGCGGCATCACCGCGCTCGGCTGCACCATCGGCCAGGCGATCTCCGGCGTCTCGACCCTCGCGCTCGGCTCGATCATCACTTTCGTGTTCATCGTGCTCGGCTCGGCCACGACGATGAAGCTCCAATACTGGCGAATGGCCCGCGAGGGCTGATAAAATTTCGGCCTTTCCCGCGGGTCGTTAGCTCAGCTGGTAGAGCAGCGGACTTTTAATCCGTTGGTCGGCGGTTCGAATCCGCCACGACCTACCAAATCCCTCAAGGGCTTGCGCTGCACGTACCAGAGCGCGGGCTTGCTAAGGTGCAGGGGCCGGTATGGGAAGAAGGTTGGCGATTTTCCAGCCGCCCGAGGTTTTCACCAGCAGCTGATTCATCAGGAAGCGGGTCGTCTGCGGCGCTTGTCCCGGCGCTCCGATCGTGAAGACGATCGGTGCGAAAACCTGAGCCGCGCTTTCTCCGAACACCAGAACCCTGAGCGCTCCGGCTTCGGGCGCTAGCTGCCAGGTTCCTTCGTACAGCGCGCTGAAGCGCTTGAGCGCTGCGTCCCGGCCCCAGACAGGCGTCCCGCGCGTGATCCATAGGAAATTGGACGATTCGAGCAGGAGGCTGCCTACGGCTTGGACGTCATGACCGTTTTGCGCTGCGACGAAGCGCTCAAACGTCTGGCGCACCTCATCTTCCGGCGACGCTGCAGCAAAAGGTGCGGCTGAGAGGGTGAGGCAAGTGAGGATGAGGCGGACGACTGGCTTTCTCATGGCTTATCCTTTCAAAGGCCCGACGAAGGCGCTCGAGCACTACAATCCTTGCTTCCGGGCGCCGGCAAGTCCTTGGGATTTGCCTAAATTTTTCCTGCGAAACGGCTGAGCTCGTCCGATGAACACACGCGAAACAGAGATCTACGCCTTCGGCCGGTTCGTCCTCATTCCTCGGGAACGGCAATTGATGCGCGATGGCGCGCCGGTGCCGCTCGCGGCCAAGGCCTTCGATCTGCTGGTGATCCTTGTACGAAACCATGGCAGCCTGCTCGGCAAGGAGGCGCTACTCGAGGAGGTGTGGCCCGGCGTGATCGTGGAGGAGGTGAACCTTACCGTGCATATCTCCGCGATCCGCAAGGCGCTCGGCGGCAATGACGCGGACGAATGGATCGAGACGGTTCCACGGCACGGCTACCGGTTCTGCGGCGACGTGAAGGCCGGAATCGGAGTCCCGCTAGGCGGTCCTGTCGAGCCTGCGGCGGAGCGCTTGCCTTCACTTCCTGGACCGTCCTCGCGGCGAGCGCTCTGGGCGCTTGTCGGGACTATCGCCGTTATCGGTATCGCTGCGCTGCTGGCCCGTGCCGCCTTCCAACAGGATAGAGTCGAGTTCAAGTCGATGGCCGTCCTTCCGTTCGTTGCAGAAAATGCTGCGTACGATGACGTAGCCCAAGGTCTTGTTGAAGAAACGATTAACTGGCTCGCAGGCACAAAAGTCATCCGCGTCGCGCCGCGTACGAGTACGCTTCGGTACAAGAATCCTTCTGCGGATGTGCAGTCCGTGGGGCGCACACTCGGCGTAGACGCCGTGGTAACGGGGCGCGTTGCGCTACGAAACGAAGCGCTCGAGATTCAGGTGGATCTGATTGACGTGGCCCGCGGGTCGCAAGTGTGGGGCGAGCGCTATCGCGGCCGCGCGTCCGACCTGGCTCATTTCCAAGGGAGGATAGCGCAGGAT
>VBBY01000156.1 GCA_005881595.1 Betaproteobacteria bacterium
TCACGGCGATCGAATGCGACAGGGCCAGCGCTTCGCTCTGGTCATGCGTGACGTAGACGGTGGTGATTCTCAGGTCGCGCTGCAGCCGCTTCAGCTCGAAGCGCATGCGCTCGCGCAGCTTCGCATCAAGGTTGGAAAGCGGCTCGTCCAGGAGCAGCAGGCGCGGCTCCATGACCAGCGCCCGGGCGAGCGCAAGACGCTGCTGCTGGCCGCCCGACAGCCTGGTCGCCTCGCGGCCCGCCAGCTCCTCGAGCGCGACCACCTTCAGCACGCGCAGAACGCGTTCCTCGAGCTCGCGCTTGCCGAGCTTGCGCCGGCCGACCCGCAGCGGAAACGCGGCGTTCTCGAACACCGTCATGTGCGGCCAGATGGCGTACGACTGGAATACCATGCCCAGCCCGCGCCGGTTCGGCGGCACGAAGATGCCGCGCTGCGAAGAGTACACGACATCGCCGCCGACCGAGATCTCCCCCTGCCGCGGCTTCTCCAGGCCGGCGATGGAGCGCAGCGTGGTGGTCTTGCCGCAGCCGCTCGGTCCGAGCAAAGTGAACAGCTTGCCCTCGGGCACTTCGAAGGCCACCTCGTGCGCGGCACGGATCGCCTGGCCGCGCTCGTCGACATATTCGGTGCACAATCCCGTCACGCTCAGCACGTCACGCGTCCCTGATGCCGAACTTCCTGCCTACCCACTGGGCGAGCAGCACCAGCACGAACAAGCCCAGGATGAGCATCACGCCGAGCGCCGACAGCTCGACGTACTGGCCGTTCTCCCACAGCTCCCAGATCACAATCGACAGGACCTCGGTCCCCGGGCTGTAGAGCAGGATCGAGCTCGACAGCTCGCGGATGGAAACGATCATGATGTAGATCCAGCCGGCGATCAGCCCGGGCTTGAGCAGCGGCAGGATGACGCGGCGGAAAGTCGTCGCCCAGCTCGCTCCGCTCATCGCAGCGGATTCCTCCAGCTCCTTGTGGATTTGCAGCATCGACGTGGTGTTGTAGCGCAGGCCGTAGGGCATGAAGCGGGTGATGTAGGCGATAAGCATGATCCAGAGCGTGCCGTAAATGCCGACCGGCAGGTAAAGGTACAGGATCATGATCGCCAGCCCGAGAACGATGCCGGGAAATACCATCGGCAAGGAGGCGATGTTGTCGAGCAGCCACCGCCCGGGCAGTTTCGTCTTGACGACGATCCAGCAGATCACCGAGGTCACCAGCATGATCAGCGTGGCGCTCGCCACCGCGAGGAACAGGCTGTTCCACACCGAGCGCCCGAGGTTTGGATAGCTGAGGATGGTGCGGTAAGGATCGAGGGTCAGCCGCTGCAGGGCCTCCATCGAGGGCACCGAATAGAACTTCTGCAACGACGACCACACGAGAACCGCGAACGGCAGCACTACGATCAGCAGGGCATAGGCGAGGAAGATGGCGGTGGTGACATAGCGCCAGCCGCCGAGATCGATCGGTCGCGGGCGAAAGCCCTTTCCGGTCATGGTGGCGTACTTGCTGCCGCTGCTCGACAGCCGGGACTGGAAATACACGCCGATCGTCGTGAGGGCGAGCAGGGTTACCGCGTAGGCGGATGCGAGTCCGATCTGGCTGGGGTAGCGGTGCACCGCCTGGTAGATGGCCGACGTGAAGACCTGGATGCCCACCGGCAGGCCAAGCAAGGCCGGGACTTCGAAGGACTCGATCGCGCGCACGAACAGGATCAGCAGCGTGGCAAAGACCGCCGGCCACGCGAGCGGCAGCGTGATGCGCGACGCCACCTGCAGCACGCCGGCGCCGCTCATCACCGCGGATTCCTCCAGCGCCGGATCCATGGCGCGGAACGCCGCAGTCATCAGCAGGAACGCCACCGGTGAATAATGCAGCCCGTCGACCCACACCATTCCCGCGAGCGAGTAGATATTCACGAACACCGCGTCGGTGTCGAAAAGGCGCTGCAAGGCGAGATTGACCAGCCCGATCTTCGGGCTGCCGAGCAGGATCCACGCCACGGTGAACAGGATGCCTGGAATGATCAGCGGAATCACCGACAGCGCGAAGAACAGCCCCTTGAATGGCGTGTTGGTGCGCTCGTTCATCCACGCCAGCAGCGTCCCGATGCAAAACGCCACCAGCGCTGCCCCGATCGCGAACCGCAGCGAATTCCAGAACAGGATCCAGGTGTCCGGCGAGCCGTAGGCCTCGCGGTAGTTGCCCAGCGTGAGCACCGCCGCCTTGGCGGCGGTCTGCGGCGTGAAGAAGCTCTGCCAGAGCAGGAAGCCGAGCGGCACCACGCCCAGGTACACCGCGAGAACCACGCAGCCGCCGATGATCAGCCATTTGGGGTCGAAGCCGGCTTGGCCCGGGGCCTCGGTGCGACGGAGCAGTGCCGCGGTCACCTGGATTCCCTTCGCTCAAAACCCGAACGACGACCCGCCCACCAGCAGCACGGTCATGCGATCGGCGATCTTCTCGTTCTCGATGATCAGGATCTTGCCGCACTGGCGCTCCGGCCCGCGGCAGGCGTCGTTGTCGCAGCGGCCGGTCACCGCGCAGGGCGTATGCAGCGCGAGCTTGCGGCACTCTTGCACGGCGGCGGTATTGCGAATGCGCTCGATCGCGGCGGTGAGATCCGGGACGAGCTTGTTGAGGCCGGCGACGAGAATCACCTTGCCTGCGCCGAAAGCATAGCCAGCAAGCCGGTTGCCGCTCCCGTCGACGTTGACGATTTCGCCGCCCATGGTGATGGCGTTGACGCCGCCGACCAGCCAGTCGGCCGTCGTCGCCTGGCGGCGCACGCGAATTCGTTCGGCGCGGTCTTCAACCGCGGCGATCGCCGGGCGCAGCCAGGCGTAGCGGCCGCCGCGCAGCACGTCGAGGAAGCCGATCTGCTCCAGCGTGGCAGAACCGCCGTTCATGACTCGGGCGCCCGGCGGAATGCGCTGCAAAAGGTAGGAGAGCGCTTCGCTACCGTCCGCGGCGTAGACGAGCGACACGCCGCGAGAAGCGAGCGCGGCCGCGAGTCGCGGCACGCTATTCGTCACGTTCGACCGGTTTTCCGCCGAGGAACAGGTTCGACCAGGACTTGTCCCACTTGTCCCCCTCGTCGAGGGCAATCGCCGGGTCGATCATCTGGTGCGGAAACTTGTTCAACGGGCTGTCGACCGCAAGACTCGCCGGCACGCGGTTCACGCCTTTCAGCACTTCCTGCCCGTCCCTGGACAGCACGAACTCGGTGAACAGCAGCGCTGCGTGCGGCCGCCGCGAGTGCCTGGCCAGGCCGATGGCGCTTGCCTGGCCGAACACCGGGGGAATCGGCTTCCACGCCACCGGCGCGCCGCTCTGCTTCAGCGTCTCGATATTGTTGTTGTAGGCCGTGACGAGCATTGGAATCTCGCCCGAGGCGACCAGCTGCGCCGCAAGGATGTGGCCGCTGCGAATCATCGGCTTCATCGCCGCCAGCCGCCGAAAGTAGGCGAGGCCCTTGCCCTCCCCCATCGCCTTGGCGAGCGCGGCGAACCAGAGGACGTCGGTCGATTCGATCGCCAGCCGCCCCACCCATTTTGGATGCAGCAGGTCTTCGTAGCTCGACGGAACCTCCTCCGGCTTGACCAGATTGGTGTTGTAGCCCAGGACGAAGAAGGCGAAGCGGTCGGCCACGTACTGACGGTGCGAGCGCGGAAAGGCGGCGGGCGAAAGCTCGTCGAATGCCGGCGTGTGGAAATCCTCGAGCAGCTTTTCCCGGTACAGCGCCTCCATGCGATGCGCGCTCGTCTCGATCACGTCGACTTCGTTTCTGCCGGCGCGGGACTCCGCCAGGGTGCGCTGCACGATCTTTTCCGCGGAGCCCCGCCAATGGGTGACCTTGACGCCGTACTTGCGCTCGAACGCGGCCGCCAGGACCCTGCCGTCCTGCACGGTCATGGTGCTGTACAGCACCACCGGTCCTTCCTGCTTCGCGCGCTCGACCAGCCGCGCCTCGCGGTCGGCGCCCTGGTAAAGGTAGATCTCGCGGTTGCCGCGAGGATCGGCGGCGCCCGCGCCGCCGGCGCACGCAGCGAGCGCGCAGAGCAGCAGCAGCCTGCCGAAGATTCCCATCATCGTCCTCCTCCTTCGGTATGATAGCCCATCGTTTCATATGGGAAACCGCCGTTCCGGAATAAGGAACGATGAGCCTCAAAGGCTTCTTGCTCGGCGTGCTGGTGGCGCTCGCGGCCTTGCCGGCGGATGGGCAGCCGCTGCGCGTGATGGGCTTCTCAGGCAGCTCCAACTGGCCGATTTTCGTGGCGCAGGAAAAAGGGCTGTTCGCTCGCCACGGCGTCGAGGCCGGCTTGATGGCCGCGCCCGGCTCGGCGACGCAGCTCGCTCGCCTGATCGAAGGCCGCATCGAGATCGCGATGACGGCGATGGACAACGTTGTCGCCTACGAAGAAGGCGACCTGTTCGCGTTCCTCGGAGTCAGCAACGGCGGCCGCCTCAACCTCATGGTCGCCCCAACGGTAAAGAGCTACGCCGATCTCAAGGGCCGCACGCTCGCGGTCGATGCGCCGTCGACCGGCTATTCGTTGCTGTTGATGGGCATGCTGCTGCGCGCAGGGCTGGCCGCCGACGACTACGCGCTGGTCGGCGTCGGCGGCAGCCGCGAGCGTCTCGCCGCCCTGCGCAGCGGGAGGGCTGCCGGCGCCTTGCTGAACGCGCCGCAGGACGCGCTCGCCGAAGCAGCCGGGTTCGTGCGGCTCGCCAATTCGGCGGAAATCATCGGCCGCTACCAGGGTTCGGTGGGCGCTGCGCGGCGGCCGTGGGCGGCTGCGAATGTCGGCGCGCTGGTACGCTTCATACGCGCCTACGTGGCGGCGGTCGACTGGCTCTACGACCCGGCCAACCGCGCTGAGGCCATGGACATCCTGCGGCGGCGACTCGCCGACGTCTCGCCCGACAACGCCGCACGCAGCTACGACGAGCTGCTCCACCCGTCGCGCGGCAGCCTCTCGCGCAAGGCGGCGATCGATCCCGAAGGCGTGCGTACCGTGCTCGCGCTGCGCCGCGAGTTCGCCCGCCCGGCAAGGCCGCTGTCCGACCCCGGCCGGTATTACGACCTCACTTACTACGAAAGGGCCCTGCGCAATGAGTGATACTGCCGCCAACCCCATCCGGGTCCGCAAGATCGGCCACGTCGGCCTCTACTGCCGCGATCTCGACCGCATGGTCGACTTCTATACCCGGGTGCTGGGCTTCCAGGTGTCGGATACCAACGAGAAGGGGCTCGTGTTCCTGCGCTTCGGTGCCGACCATCACAGCTTCGTTCTCGCGCGCATGCCTGCAGAGGATCGGGAAAAGCCGGCCGGGCCGACGCTCATCCAGCAGATCTCGATGGAGGTCACGGACCTGGACAGCTTGAAGCGCATCCGCGCCTACCTGCTCGCCAAGGGCGCGCGCGTGCTCGGGCCGATCAAGCACGAAGGCCCCGGCGGCAACTACACCTTCGACTTCGACGACCCCGAGGGCAACCGCCTGCAGTTCTTCAGCGACATGGACCAGATCGGCTGGGACGGCAAAAGCCGCCCGCGCGAGCAATGGCGCCGCTTCACGCTCGAGGACTAGTGCGGCACCCTCGGATCCTGGCTGAAGACGAGAGACTTGATGGTCACCGGCACCGTGTGGGACGGCATGCGGATGCGGCCGAGATCGATGAAGTCGAAGTCGCGCAGCGCAATGCCGTCGAGCACCAGGACTTCCGAAGCGACGCCCCACTCCTCCTTGAGGATCGCGCCGAGGGTCTGCGCGATGTCGCCGTCGAGCACGACGTAGATCGGCTTGCCATGTTTGATGGTGTTGGCCAGGCAAAGCGTGATCGCGCGAGCAAAGGCTGAAAGGCGCTGGAAAGACGGCTCGCCGCGCCAGCGAAACGCCAGTGCGATTTCGGTTTGCCCTTCGAGCACGTCGAAGGCCTCGAAGTGGCTGCGGATGGCCGCGGCGAGCTGGTCGGCGTCGATCGCGCCATCGAGGCGCACCGGGGGGTGGAGCACCTGCAGGTTCCTGCGCGGCAGCAGCTCGCCAGGCTGCGAGATGTACACCGTGTTACCGGAGAGCTGGACGCTGTACTCCGACGCACCGAACGCAGTCGCGCGGATGCACTCCCCCGCCGGCAAGAGCCGCCAAGGCAGGCGCCCTTCGTCGACGCGCCGGCGCAGCGCCATCCCGAGGCGCCGGCCCATATCGTCGAAATCGCGCTCTTCGCGGCCGTAAACGTACTCGCCGACGCCGCCCGAGAACATTACGCCTTCTATGCCTGATAAATCCTTGAGCGGCTCGGTGAGATAGTTTTCCCCGGTCGATTCCAGAATCGCACCGCACAGCGTTTCCGCCATCCAGTCGCCGAGCGCGTCGAGTTCGGCGTCTGAAACCTGCTTGCCTAGGCCCCATTGCAAGCCCGCGCGCCGGGCTAGAGCGTGCCCGGCCGGGTCGAGCCGCGTGATGCGGCGTTCGCCGTTCACCACCAGCAGGCGTCCGCCAATGTGCACCGCCGCGGTTTCCAGCACGCGCCCGCCCTCGATCACCGCGAGCTTGGTGGTACCGCCGCCGATATCGACATTGAGGACCCGCAGATCCTGGTCGTGCGAGACTTTGGCGGCGCCCGAGCCATAGGCCGCCAGCATCGCTTCCATATGGTGCCCGGCCGTGGCGCAGACGAACTCGCCTCCCATTTCCGCGAGGAGCTCGGCGATGGCCTGCGCGTTTTCCCGGCGCAATGCCTCCCCGGTCAGGATCACCGACCCGGTGTCGATCTCGTCCGGGTGCAGGCCCGCCGCCTGGTAGGCGTCATCGATGATCCGGCCGAGCGCCCGCTCGTCGATCCGCACGTCGTCGACGTAAGGCGTGAACGTCACGGGCGACTGGTAGAGCGCGTCACGGGCGACGACGAAATACCGGCTCGACAGGTCTTCGCCCAGGCGGCGCATGTGCAGCCGCGAGAAGATCACCTGCGTGCCGGCCGAGCCGATGTCGATGCCGACGCTGACGAGCGAAAGGTTGTCGTGGAGCCAGAGCGGGTTTTCCTCGGGCGGACCGGCCGGCCCGAGGTCGTGATCGTGGTCGTGATCGGCGCTCTCGTCGCCGTGGACATGATCGTGGTCGCTTCCGTACAGGTGATCGGCGAGCGTATGCCGCCGCTTTTTTTCGCCGTCGTTCACCATCCCGCCTAGAAATCGGCGCGCGAGCGCGACGGCAGGTAGCCGAGCCGCGCTGACACCGCCTCCGCCGTCTCGATCACGCTGGGCACGCAAGTCTGCATCAGCTTCTTGTTCATCCGCTGCACGGGCGCCGCAACGCCCAGCGCCGCAATCACCGCGCCGTCGTGGTTCCTCACCGGCGCGGCGATGGCGCGCAGCCCGCCTTCGCTCTCCTCGTCGTCGATCGCGTGGCGGCGCAGCCTCACTTCGTCCAGCATGGCAAGGACGGCCTCCCGCTTGGTGATCGTCTTCGGCGTGTACGCGGTCAGCCCGCGACCTATGGCTTCCTTCACGTAATCGCCAGGTTGATGGGCGAGCAGCACCTTGCCCACGGCGGTGCAGTGCAACGGGGCGCGCCCGCCGACGGCCGCCGCCATGCGGATCGCGCGCCGGCTCTCCATCTCATAGACATAGAGCACGCTGAAGTGATCGACGATGCCGAGCTGGACGGTTTCGCCGGTCTTTTCCAGCAGCTCGCGCAGCTTGGGGCGCGCTTCGTTGGCGACGTCCATGCGGCGGCGCACCAGGGCGCCGAGCTCGAACAGCGCCACCCCGAGGCGGTACTTGCCCGTCTCGCCGTTCTGCTCCAGGAATCCGGCGCCGGTCAGCGTCGCCGCGAGGCGGTGCACCGTGCTCTTGGCGAGCCGCAGCCGGCCGGCGAGAGTCGTTATGCCAAGCTCGTCCTCTTCCCCGGAAAAGGAGGTGAGCAGGCGGATGGCGTTCGCTACCGAGGAGAGCCGTGCTTTTGCCGTCTTGACGGCTTGTTCCATGATCGAGAACGCACTTCCCTATTGCGGAACGTCATCGTAGCACGGTGAATCGGCGAGCCAGCGCGGCGCCCGGTCATTTCTGGATGAATAAGCCCTCCCAGAGCCGGTTCCATTTTTCCTGTTCCTCGAGCACGATCGCCGGATCGACCACGGTGTAGTTGAACTTGTTCATGTGGGTCTGCACCTTGGTGCTTACGGGCACGCGGCCCATCGAGCTCAGCAGCTCCTGGCCCGCGGGCGAGAGAACGAAATCGGCGAACGCGAGCGCCGCGTGCGGGTGCGGCGCGTTGCGGCCGAGGGCGATTCCCTGCGGCCGGGCGACCACCGGCTCGACCGGCACCCAGTCGATCGGCGCGCCCTTGCGCTTCAACGACTCGGCATTGCTGTTGTAAACCGTCAGTCCCACGGGGATTTCGCCCGCGCCGATGAGCTCGGCGAGCAGGATATGGCCTTTCCTGACGTCCGGCTGCATCGCCGCGAGCTTGCGGAAGTACGCGAGGCCGCGCTGCTCGCCCCATAGCTTGACCAGCGTCGCCATCCACTCGGCATCGGTGGCCTCGATGCCGATGCGCCCTTTCCACTTCGGGTCGGTGAATCCGTCGTAGCTGCGCGGCAGCTCCTCCCTGCGCACCTTCTGCGTGTTGTAGGCGACGACGAAGAAGTTCATCCGGTCCGGGATCCACAGCCTGTGCGGCGGCACGGCGCTCGGCGGCAGATCCGCCAGATGCGGCGAATGGAACTCGGCGAACAGCTTTTCGCGCGCCATCATCTCCATCTCGGGCCCGTTGGTCTCGATGACGTCGAAGGCGTAGCGCCGTGCGCGCGCCTCGGTCAGCGCACGCTGCACCAGCTTCTCGCTGATCGCCCGCCACAGCTGCACCTTGACTCCGGTTCTCTCCTCGAACGCCCGCGCAAGCGGCGCGGACTCTGTCGGCGCGAGCGAAGTGTAGACGACGACGGTGCCCTCCCCGCGCGCGCGCTCGAGCAGCCGCTGCTCGCGATCCGCTCCGCGGTAGAGGAAGATCGCGTCGTTCCTGTCCGCGCTCTGCGCGCCGGCTGCGGCATGCCATGCAGCCGCGCATGCGCATGCGATGACGAGTCGAATGGTCAGCTTCATCTCGATTGACGTGCCGCGGCATTCTATGGTGAAGTGACTTCGTCAGAACAGGGTTCCACATACGGAAACAGCACGCGATGCGCACCAAGACCACCACCGGCGTCACGCATTACCACATCCAGAAGAAGCGCCGCGCCGAATTCATCGAGGAATGGCGCAAGCACCGGCGCACGGTGGTGCGCAGGGACGACGTGGCGCTCAGGCCGACGGCGCGCGGCATGCGCAGCGGCGTTTACATGGGCTGGGACGGCGACTCTCCGACGCGTTGCCTCGACGCGCTGGTGCACGAGCTCGATGCCGGCGGCGTCACCACCGTGCACCGGCACTCCTGGGACGCGCAATTGTTCATCGTCGAGGGCTCGGGCTGGAGCGAAATCGACGGCACGCGCTACGAATGGAAGCCGTGGGACGCGATCCACCTGCCCGCCTGGAGCTGGCATCGCCACGGCAACGACGGTAAAAAGACGGCGCGCTTCATGAGCTACTCCTCGGAGCCGATGCTGTGGACGCTCGGCATGAGCCTGCTCGAGGATCGCGGCCACGAAGAGGTGCGCAATCTGCCGCCGCGTCCGGCTTTCAGCGACGGCCCCGAAGGCGATGACCCTTATGCGCGCCGCCTCAGGCGCCTCGCCCAGGAAGCGAGAAAGCGCCGCAGCGGCCGCATTCACACGCCGTACGACGAGCAGGAGCTCCTGGCCACGCCGCGCGGCACGCGGACCAAGTTCCTGGTCGACCGTGCCATCGGCAGCCAGGCCTCCGGCATCACGCAAGTGATGATCCAGTTCGCTCCGGGCAAGACGCAATCGCTGCACCGGCATCCGGGCGAAGCCTGGCTGTACGTGGTCGAGGGATTCGGGCACAGCTTCCTCGGCACGGCGCCGGACCGCGGGCAGCATTACCGCTGGAAGAAAGGCGACCTGATCGTAGTCGACCATTTTCTCTGGCACCAGCACTTCAACGACGATCCGCAGCGCGAGGCACGCCTGGTGCGCGTGCACATGTTCGACTCGATTCTCGAGACCATGCGCGCCCTCACCGACCCGCTGGTCCTGTTCGAGGAGGCCGAGGACACCCTGCTCAGCATGCAGGAAATCTCGCAGATCGAGTGGCCCGACGACCAGCGGCCTGAGAGCTGATGGCAGCGAGCGTTCCAGCGCTGCCGCCCGGGGTGCTGTCGCTGCACGTGCTGCCCGCGGAGCACCATGACAGGGACTGGGACGCGATCATCGTTCCCGCCGCGGTCAAGGAGCGGCTGCTCGGCCAGGCGCTGCTGACGCTCAAGCACGGCCGCAAGCTGGCCCAGCTCGCCGGTCTGCCGCACGGGCTGGTCGTGCTTGCCGGTCCGCCGGGAACCGGCAAGACGACCCTCGCGCGCGGGCTGGCGCAGGTGGCTGCGCTGGCGCTGGCCCGCGACGGCGCCACGACCCTGGTGGAGATCAATCCGCACGCTTTCCCGAGCGACATGCTGGGCGAGAGCCAGCGCAACATCATGCGGCTGCTGCAGGACACGATCCCCGAGATCGCCGCCCGGCGCCCTTTCACCGTGGTGTTGATCGACGAGGTCGAGAGCTTCGCGGTACGGCGCAGCACGGCGTCCTTCGATACCAACCCGGTAGACGTCCACCGCGCGACCGACGCGGTCATGCTGGGGATCGACGAGGTGGCGCGCAAGCTGCCAGCGGTGCTTTTCGTGACGACCACCAATTTCATCGAGGCGATAGACGAGGCGTTCCTGTCGCGCGCCGACCTGGTGATGCATTTCGCGCTGCCGGACCAGGCGACCATCGCGAGAATCCTCGACGCCTCGCTGGCCGAGCTGGCAGTGCAGTGGCCCGGGCTGCGGCCGCTGCTGAAGTCGACCGGCGAGATTGCCGAGATCGCGGCGCTCTGCGGCGGCTGGAATGGGCGCCAGGTGCGCAAGCTGGTCCTCGCCGCGCTCGCTCAGCGCCTGGAGGTGGCAAGGAACCCCGCATTGCTGAGCTTCGACGATCTGCGCGAGGCGGCGCGCAAGCGCGGCGGCGTCGAATGGGCCGGCGCCGCGGCTCCATCCTCGAAGGAGCTGTTCCCCGACGTGCCAAGGGAGCTGATGCACGACCACGATCACGGCCATGACCACGAACGGTCTTAGCTCGAAGTCGTGGATTTTCGGGCTGCTGGCGGCAGCGCTCGTGACCGAGGCCTGGGCGCAGCCGGATGCCTCGCTGCTCCAGTATCAGGGCGCGGATCGCGACCAGAAGCTGCTCGCTGCCGCCAGGAAAGAAGGAGCGATCACTTTCTACACGACCATCGCGGAGAAGGACCTTGTCACCATCGTCCGACCCTTCGAGAAAAAGTATCGCATCAAGATCGATATCTGGCGCGCCGGTACCGACAAGGTGCTGCAGCGCACCCTGAGCGAAGCCGCCGCGCGGCGTTTCGAGGTCGACGTGATCCATTTCGGCTCCCCGGAAATGGAAGCACTGCATCGCGAGAAGATTCTTCAGCCGGTCGCTTCGCCATATTTCAAGGACCTTATCCCGGGCGCCGTTCCGCGCCACCGGGAATGGGTGGCGACGATCCTGTCGGTCTGGGTGCAGGCATACAACACGAATCTCATCAAGAAGGAGGACCTGCCCCGCAGCTACCGCGACCTGCTCGAGCCCAAGTGGAAGGGCAAGCTCGGCATCGAAGCCAAGAATCAGGAGTGGTTCTGGACCGTGTCCGAGGAGCTCGGCGGCGATGCAGGCATAAAATTCTTCCGCGAGCTGGTGGCGCGCAACGGCATGTCGGTGCGCCAGGGCCATTCGCTGCTCACCAACATGGTCGCCTCCGGCGAGGTGCCGCTTGCGCTCACCGTCTATAACTATCTCGCCGAGGGAGCCAAGCAGAAAGGCGCGCCGGTGGACTGGTTCGCCATCGAGCCCGCGGTTGCGCGCTCAAACGCGATCGGCATCGCGCGCCGTGCGCCGCATCCCGATGCGGCGCTCCTGTTCTACGACTACATGATCACCGAGGCCCAGCAGTACTTCGTCTCGCTGGACTACGTCCCCACCAATGCGTCAGTCCCCTCTCCATTGAAGGACATCCGCTTCAAGCTGGTCGATCCGGTCCAGGTGCTGGACCAGATGGATAAATGGACCCAGCTCTATCAGGAAGTGGTCATCCGGCGCGCAGGCCCTTAGTGCCTGCCGGTCAGCCTGCGATACT
>VBBY01000009.1 GCA_005881595.1 Betaproteobacteria bacterium
TGCTCGAAGCCGCGAAGCGCGAAGGCGGATCGCTGGGCGAGCACGCCGAGCTGCTCGACGAAGTCACCGCGCTGGTGGAGCTGCCGAGCGTCTATGTGGGGCGATTCGACCCGGCGTACCTCGAGGTGCCGCAGGAATGCCTGATCCTTACCATGCGGCAGAACCAGAAATATTTCCCGCTGTTCGATCCGGCGGGGAAGCTCCTGCCGAAGTTCCTCGTCGTCTCGAACATGAAGCTCGCCGACCCGCTTCCGATCGTCGGCGGCAACGAGCGCGTGGTGCGGCCGCGGCTCGAGGATGCGCGCTTCTTCTACAACCAGGACCGCAAGCTCCGGCTCGAACACCGGGTGCCGCAGCTGGCCCGCGTCGTCTACCACAACCAGCTCGGCACGCAGCTCGAGCGCGTCGAGCGCATCCAGCTCCTGGCCGGCAGCATCGCGCGCGCCTTGAAAGCCGACGCGTTGCTCGCCGAGCGCGCGGCGTGGCTGTCGAAAGCCGACCTGCTCACCGGCATGGTGGGCGAGTTTCCCGAGCTGCAAGGCTTCATGGGGCGCTACTACGCGTTGCATGATGGCGAGCCTCGCGAAGTGGCCGACGCCATAGAAGCGCATTACCGCCCGCGCTTCGCCGGCGACCGGCTGCCGGAGACCCCGATCGCCTGCGCGGTGGCGCTCGCCGACAAGCTCGATGCGCTGACCGGACTGTTCAGCATCGGACAGGCCCCCACCGGCGAGCGCGATCCCTTCGGCCTGCGCCGTGCGGCGCTGGGCGTGGTTCGCATCCTGGTCGAGCGCGGGCTGGAGCTGTCGCTGTTCGAGCTCGTGAAGCGCGAGGACGTCGCGAGCTTCATCTTCGAGCGCGCGCGCGGCTATTTTCAGGAGCGCGGTTACTCGGCGGTGGAAGTCGATGCGGTGCTCAGCCTGAGGCCGGCACGCGTGGACCTGGTGCCGAGGCAGCTGCAGGCCGTGCGGGCGTTCTCCGCCATGCCCGAGGCCGAGAGCCTCGCCGCGGCGAACAAGCGCATCGGCAACATATTGAAGCAGGCCGGGACGGTGCCGCCCGGGTTCGACATCGCCCTGATGGTCCTCCCCGAGGAGAAGGCGCTCGCCAGCACCTTCAAGCGGCTGCAGCCCGACGTGGATGGCGCATTGCGCTCGCTCGATTACACGGCGGCGCTGAAGCAATTGGCGTCCCTGAAGGCCCCGGTGGACGCCTTCTTCGACAAGGTGATGGTAATGGACAAGGATCCGCGCGTGCGGGCCAACCGGATAGGCTTTCTCGGGACGCTGCATGGCACCATGAACCGCATCGCCGATCTCTCGAAGCTCGCCAAATGAAGCTTGTCATCCTGGATCGCGACGGCACCATCAACTACGACCGCGACGAGCACATCAAGTCGCCCGCCGAATGGCGGCCGCTCGAAGGCAGCCTGGAGGCGATCGCGCGGCTGACGCAGGACGGCTACCGCATCGTCGTCGCCACCAACCAGTCCGGCATCGCGCGCGGTTTTTTCGACACCGCGACCCTGGTCGCGATCCACGACACCATGAACCGGGCCGTGGCGCAGGCCGGCGGGCGCATCGACGCGGTGTTCTTCTGCCCGCATGCGCAGGATTCGAACTGCGCCTGCCGCAAGCCGCAGCCCGGCATGCTGATCGAGATCGGCCGGCGCTTCAACGTGTCGCTGCAGGACGTGTACATGGTCGGCGACCAGCCCCGCGACCTGGGAGCGGCCGCCGCGGCCGGCGCGCGGCCGGTGCTGGTGCTCACCGGCAAGGGACAGCGCACGCTCGCCGAAGGCAAGCTGCCGCCCGGAACGCAGGTGTTCGACAACCTCGCCGCCTTCGCCGCGCACCTCGCCCCATGAGGCTCCTGCGCTCGGGCCTGTTCGCGCTCGCGCTGATCATCGTCACCCCGCCCTACGCCGTGCTCGCTCTGGCCACTTTCCCGCTGCCGCGCCTGCTGCGCTACCGCCTCATCTCCGGCTGGTCGCGCCTGGTGATTCTTCTTGCCAAGACGATTCTCGGCATCGACTGGCGCGTCGAGGGCCGCGAAAATCTGCCGTCGCGTCCATCGGTGATCCTGGCGAAGCACCAGTCCGCCTGGGAGACGCTCGCCTTCCAGCACATCTTCCCGCCCCAGGTGCTGGTGCTCAAGCGCGAGCTGCTGTGGATCCCGTTCTTCGGCTGGGGGCTCGCGCTGATGAGCCCGATCGCGATCGACCGCTCGCGCGGCGCGGCGGCGCTGCGCAGCATCGCGCGCCGCGGCCGCGAGCGCCTCGAGCAGGGATTCTGGGTGGCGGTGTTTCCGGAGGGCACGCGCGTGCGCCCTGGCGAGAGGCGCGAATACCATGTCGGCGGCGCCTGGCTCGCGGTGGCGAGCGGCGCGCCGATCGTGCCGGTAGCGCACAACGCCGGGCTGGTGTGGCCGCGCAACGCCTTCATCAAGCGGCCGGGAACGGTAACGGTGCGCATCGGCCCCGCCATCGACACCGCAAACCGCGATCCCAAGATCGTGAACCAACTCGCCGAATCGTGGATCGAAGAACAGCAGAAGGCGCTCTGCTGATCCGCCTCTGCGGGCGCTGGATCGAGTACCGCTTCGCGCGGCGGCGGCGCCGCACCATCGGAATCAGTATCGACGCGAACGGGCTCGCGGTTTACGCGCCGCTGCGCGCGCCGTGGCGCGACATCGAGGCGTTCCTGCGCGACAAGGAGCGCTGGATCGTCAGGAAGCTGGACGAATGGGCGCTGATGCCGCGCCCCACAGTGCTGCGCGGCGCGAGCGGGGAATCGCTGCCGCTCTTCGGCTCGGCGGTGACGCTCGAGATCAACGCCGGCCGGCGGGCGGTGCGGTGCGAGCCCGGGCGGCTCCTCGTCAGCGCGCCCGCGCCGCAGCGCACGCTCAAGGTGCTCCTCGGCTGGCTCAAGACCCAGGCGCTCGACGCTCTCACGCCGCGCGCGGCGCATTACGCGGAGCGGCTCGAGGTGGCCGGGCCGCCGGTAACGCTGTCGAATGCGCGCACGCAGTGGGGCGTGTGCAGCGAGGACGGATCGATCCGCCTCAGCTGGCGCCTGGTGCATCTCGAGCCGGCGCTCGCCGACTACGTCGTGGCGCACGAGGTCGCCCATCTTCTGGAGCTCAACCATTCGAAACGCTTCTGGCGCCTGGTCGCCGCGCTGTATCCTGACTGGCGCGAAGCGCGCGAGCGGCTCGAGCTTGCCGCCGCTTCCCTTCCCATCTTCCAGGAGGCCAAATGAGGATCCTGCATACCATGCTGCGCGTCGGCGACCTGGATCGCTCGGTCAGGTTCTATACCGAAGTGCTCGGCATGAAGCTGCTGCGCACCACCGACCGTCCCGAGCAGAAGTACAAGCTCGCCTTCGTCGGCTACGACAGCGAGGAGCGCAGCGCCGTGCTCGAGCTCACCTACAACTACGGCGTCGGGCGCTACGAGCTCGGCGGCGCCTTCGGGCACGTCGCGATCGAGGTCGACGACCTGCGCAAGACCTGCGACGCGGTGAGGACGAAGGGCGGCAAGGTGACGCGCGAGCCCGGGCCGGTGAAGGGCGGCACCAGCATGATCGCCTTCGTCGAGGACCCCGACGGCTACAAGATCGAGTTCATCGAAAGGCGCGCGTAGTCCTCGGGCGAGAGGTTCTCGGGCCTCAGGCTCGAATCGATCCCCAGCGCCGCGAAATCGATTTCTGGCAGGGCATTGCGCAGCGTCTTGCGCCGCGCCGAAAACGCGCGCCTCAGGAGCTGCTCGTCGACTTCCAGAATCCTGGAGAGCGGCTCCAGGCGCACCACGCCCGATTCCACTTTCGGCGGCGGGCGAAAGGCCCCCTTCGAGACCTTGAACAGCTTCCTCATCCTGAAGCGCGCCTGCAATGCGACCGAAAGCCGCCCGTAGGCAGCCGTCGAGGGCGCGGCGACCATGCGCTCGACGACCTCGAGCTGCAGCATGAGATGCAGGTCGCGCACGCGCTGCGCGAAGCGCGCGAGGTGAAACAGCAGCGGCGTCGAGATGCTGTAGGGCAGGTTGCCGACGATCCGCATGCCGGGCGGGAAGCGGGTGAAGTCGTATTCGAGCGCATCGGCGCAGTGCACGGTCAGGTGCGGCGGCGGAAGCTCGGCGGCGAGCCCGGAAGCCAGATCGCGGTCGAGCTCAATGACTTCAAAATGCCCGACCAACTTCAGTAAATGCCTGGTCAGCGCCCCCTCTCCCGGGCCGATCTCGACCATGAAGTCGGTTTTCGATGGATTGATGGCTTGCACCAGGCGCGCGAGCACTCCCGGGTCATGCAGGAAATGCTGGCCGAAGCGCTTACGCGGCCGATGCGAGCTCGATCGCAAGCTTGGTCGCCTCGATCAGGCTGCCCGGGTCGGCCTTGCCGGTTCCGGCGAGCTCGAGCGCGGTGCCGTGGTCGACCGAGGTACGCACGAACGGCAGGCCGAGGGTCACGTTCACGCCGCGTCCGAAGCTCGCGTATTTGAGCACCGGGAGGCCCTGGTCATGGTACATGGCGAGCACGCAATCGGCGGCGCTCAGCCGCTCCGGCACGAACAGCGTGTCAGCAGGAATCGGGCCGCGCGCCGCGATGCCCGCGTCCGCAGCGGCGGCAATGGCGGGCGCGATGACCTCGAGGTCCTCGCGTCCGAGATGCCCCGACTCGCCGCTGTGCGGATTGAGCCCGGCGACGAGAATGCGCGGCCGCGCGATGCGGAAACGCCGCCGCAGATCGGCGTCGAGGACGCGGAGAGTCCTGAGCAGATTTTCCGTCGTGATCGCGCCCGGCACCTGGGAAAGCGGCAAATGGGTCGTCGCCAGCGCGACGCGCAGCCCGCCGCCGACCAGCATCATCACGACGTGCGCGGCCTTCGCACGCTCGGCGAGGTACTCGGTGTGGCCGGTGAAGCCGATGCCGGCGTCGTTGATCACCCCTTTGTGCACCGGCGCGGTCACCATCGCATCGAACTCGCCCTGCAGGCAGCCGCGCACCGCGCGCTCGAGCACCGCCAGCACGTAGCGGCTGTTCGCCGGATCGAGCTTGCCCGGCACGCGCGGGCGCTGCAAGGCCACGTGCTCGACGTGCGGGCAGCCGCGCAGCAATTCGCGCTCGCCGATGGCGACTACGCGCGCGTCAAGCCGCTCTGCGCAGAGCCGGACGCAGAGCTCGGGACCGATCCCTGCGGGCTCGCCCGAGGTGAGCGCGATGACGGGCTTATCTTTCGTCAAGCCGCACTTCGACGTAGCTCTGGTCGCGCAGCTGGCGCAGCCACTCCTGGTAGGCCTCGTCGGACTTGCGCTCGCGCAGCGCCTGCCGCGCCTGCAGCCGGCGGCGCTCCGGGTTCATCTCGGCGGAGCGCCGCTCGAGCACCTGGATGAGGTGATAGCCGAAAGGCGTTCTCACCGGCTGGCTGATCTCGCCCTCCTTCAGCTCCTCGTAGGCGCGCTCGAAATCGGGCACCGTGTCGCCGGGGTAGATCCAGTCGAGCTCGCCGCCGCGGCTCGCGGTGCCGTCGTCGGAATGCACCCGCGCCAGCTCGGCGAAATCGGCCTTGCCGTTGACGATGCGATCGCGCAGGTCGCGCAGGCGCCGCCGCGCCTCGCTCTCGGACACCGTGTCGCTGGTGCGGATCAGGATGTGCCGCAGCCGGGTCTGCGTCACCGGCGCGCTCGACGCGGCGCCGCGGCGCTCGACGAGTTTCAGCAAGTGAAACCCGGCGGGACTGCGCAGCACCTCGCTCACGTCTCCGGGGTTCATGTTGAGCAGCGTGGCGGCGAACAGCTCGGGCAGGCGGTCCTGCGTGCGCCAGCCCAGCGAGCCGCCCTGCAGGGCGTCCGCGGCATCGGAATAGCTGGCGGCGAGCCTGCCGAAATCGCCGCCGGCGCGCGCCTGGGCGAGCGCGTTCTCGGCTTTCGCGCGCGCCGCCGCGAGCCGCTCGGGGCTTGCCTGCTCGGGCACGCGCACGAGGATGTGCGACAGGTTGTATTCGACACGCTCGGCCGGCGCGGCCTTCATCTCCTCGAGAAACAGGGCCACCTCGGTGTCGCTCACCTGGATCTTGTCGTCCACTTCGCGCTCGCGCAGCCGCGTCAGGAGGATCTGCTCGCGCAGGTCCTCGCGCCATAGCTCGAACGACACGCCGTCGGCCTCCAGCGCACGCCGGAACTCGGCCAGCGCCATCTTGTTGCTTTCGGCGACGCGCTGCACGGCGCGGTCGAGCTGCAGCTCGTCGACGCGGATGCCGGTCTCGCGCGCCATCTGCAGCTGCGCCTTCTCGAGGATCAGGCGCTCCAGCATCTGGCGCTCGAGCACTTCGCGCTCGGGCGCGGGCGTATTCTGCCGGCGCAGCTGCCGCTCGGCGCGGCCGACGGCGTCGTTCAGCTCGGAAAGCGTGACGACTTCCTTGTTGACGACCGCGACGATTCGGTCGACGACGGTCACGCTCTGCGCCGGCGCCGCAAACGGCAAGGCGAGAGAGAGTGCTGCGAAAAACCTGCCTGTGGACATGGCTAGTAAACCTGTTCGAACGGCAGCCGCGGCCGCGAGGCCGGCGGCCCAAGCGCCTGGTCCCGCGGGTTGGTGACCGAGTAGCCGGGAACGCTGCGCCTGAGCAGCGTCACGGCTTCCTGCGTCCCGATCTGGCCGACGCCGTTGAATTCGAGCTGGAAATAAAAACCTGTCGAGCTCACCTGTGCCGCGGCCTGGATGCGCTGCACGACTGCGCGAAACACCCAGCAGCCGGCGTTGTACTCGAAGCCGGCCAGGCCTTCGAGCAGGCGTTGGTCCAGAATCGAGTAATTGTACCGCCCGACGGCGTACCAGCCCGCCGCGACCGGCCACTGCCCCGATACGTCGACCTGCTTGAGCGGAGTCGCCGGATCGCTGTTGAAGCGGTAGCTGAGGTTGACCACCTTTGCCAGCTCGGGCGCATAGCGCGTCGCCACGGTGTAGCGCTGCGAGCGCTGATCGCGCGGGTTGTACTGGGTGGTGGCGTCGAAGGTCCAGTAGCGGAACAGCCGCCCGCCCACCGAGGCGAGGACATCCGAGGTGTGATAGTTGCGCAGCTCCGAGGCCGGGGCCAGCCCGACACGTTCGTCCTCGAAGTAGTAGCGCTGTCCGACCGTGGCGCGGAAAGCTTCCTGGCCGCCGCTCTGCAAGAAGCGCGTGGTCAGGGCCAGGGTGACCTGGTTGGCGTCGCCGAAGCGGTCGCCGCCCGCGAACCGGTTCTCCGAGAACAGCTGCGCATAGTTGAAGTCGGCGAGGGCGGTATCGAACAGCGGCATCTGGTCCTGGTTGCGGAACGGCACTCTTACGTAGAACAGCCTGGGCTCGAGCGTCTGCGTCAGGTTCTCGCCGAACCAGCGCGAGTCGCGCTCGAAGACGAGCCCGCTGTCGGCGCTGAACCAGGGGATCGTGGCGTGCGGCCCGGCCTCCTGACCTGGGGCGAGGCGCTCGAGGTGGTAGCCGACGTAGCGCAGCCCCGCCTTGGGCGTGAAGAACCACCCGGGTGTGATGATCGGCGCGGCGAGGCTCGGGCTCGCGCTGGAGCGCGAGCCCTGGACCAGGCTTTCATGGCGGAAGGACACGTACTCGGCGCCCAGCGTGCCGTCCAGCAAGCCGCCGACGTCGTTCCTGCTCGCGCTGAAGTTGAGCTGCGGCACGCGATGGTACGGCGGCACGATCGGCGCGAGCGGGTCCTGCAGGGTCTGGAAGCGCTGTACCCGCGCCTGCAGGGTGTAGCCGCTTTCCGCAGCCGAGCCGGTGTAGGTGACGTAGGCGTCCTGCTGCAGGTTGCCGACCGAGACCTGCCGCACCTGCGACGCAAGGTCGACGAAATAGCGGTTGTCGGAAACCCTGTTGTAATCCACGTTCCCGGTAAAGCCCGGCCGGAAGGTTTGCGCGTGCTGCAGCGATGCACCGTAGCGCCTGTCCTTGAGGATCGAGTCTTCCGGCATGTATTCCAGGTTGAGCTCGCCGGCATAGCTGCGCTCGAGATAGCGGAACTGGTTCTTCAGCTGGAAGCCGCGCTTCTGCATGGTGACCGGCGTGATCGTCGCGTCGCTCTCTGGCGCGATGTTCCAGTAGTACGGCACGCCGACTTCCAGGCCGCGCGTCGAGGTATGGGCATAGTAAGGCGCGAGAATGCCGCTGCGGCGGCGGTTCTCGAGCGGGAAGCTGGCGAACGGCGCCGCGATCAGCGTGTGGTCAAAGAAGCGCATGCGCGGACTCTTCGCCTTGCCCTCCTCGGCTTCGTAATCGAGCTCGATCTCCGCCGCCTCCAGCCGCCAGTCCTCCTTGGCGGGCGAGCAGGTGGTGAAGCTCGCGTTCCTGAAGCGGTACTTGTCCTTGCCGAGGAACTCCATGTGCTCGGCGCCGCCGTGCGCCGGCAGAGCGCGCTGCATGAGGAAGCCGGGCTGCTCGAACGCGCCGGTATCGTCGAGCGAGTTGTACAGCAGGTGCGGGCCGAACAAACGGTCCACGCCCTGCTGCATGCGCACGCCGCCATCGCCCTCGATGCGGCCGAATTCCGCGTTGTACCTGAGGACCTCGCCGAAAATCGAAAGCTCGTCGCGCTTGATCTCGGCGTTGCCTCGCGCCGTGAACTCGACCTCGCTCACGCCCTCGATATGCTCGGCATCGATGGTCATGGGCCCCGGCTCGTCCGCGCTCTTGGTTTGCGCGAGGGCTGGCGCGGCAGCAAGCAGTGCGAGCGCCAGCGTCGCGAAGCGGTACCCCATGGAGCGAGCGGCAATGCTCTTGATGTTAGAATTTTCAATGATACACGCCGATTCTCGGCGCGCCGCCCTGGAATCCTGGCTCGCCGCGCAGCTGCGCGGCGCTCGCTTCTCCCTCGCTCCCGCCTCGGTCGATGCAAGCTTCCGCCGCTACTTTCGCGCCGCCCTGCCCGATGGCCGCTCCTACGTCGTCATGGATGCGCCGCCCGGCAAGGAGGATTGCCGGCCGTTCGTGCACGTCGCCGGCCTGCTGCGCGCGGCCGGCGTGCATGCGCCGGAGGTGCACGCCGGGGACCTCGCCCAGGGATTTCTGCTGCTCGGCGACCTCGGCACGCAGACCTACCTGCAGGAGCTCAATGCGGACAACGCGGCGCGGCTCCTCGGCGACGCCACCGACGCGCTGCTGCGCTGGCAGCTCGCGACGCGCCCCGGCGAGCTGCCGCCCTATGACGAGGAGCTGCTGCGCCGCGAGATGGATCTTTTCCCGGAGTGGTATGTATCGAGGCACCTGGGGGTCGAGTTGTCAAATGCCCAGAAATCCGGGCTTGAAGGCATTTTCCGGCTGCTCGCGGAGAGCGCCCTCGCGCAGCCCGCAGTCTATGTCCATCGCGATTACATGCCGCGCAACCTGATGCTGAGCGATCCGAACCCGGGCGTGCTGGACTTCCAGGACGCGGTGCTCGGGCCGATCACCTACGACATGGTGTCGCTGCTGCGCGATGCCTTCGTCAGCTGGGACGATGAGCGGGTGCTCGACTGGAGCGTGCGGTACTGGGAAAAGGCGAAGCGTGCCGGGCTACCGGTGGAAACCGACTTCGCGGAGTTCTGGCGCGCGTTCGAGTGGATGGGATTGCAGCGCCACCTCAAGGTCCTCGGCATCTTCGCGCGCATCAGCTATCGCGACGGCAAGCCGAAATATCTCGCGGATACGCCGCGCTTCATCGGCTACGCGCGCGCAGTGTCCGGGCGCTACGCCGCGCTCGCCCCGCTCGCTCGGCTGCTCGACCAGCTCGAATGAAGGCCATGCTCCTCGCGGCGGGCCGTGGGGAGAGGCTGCGGCCCCTGACCGACGCCCTCCCCAAGGCGCTGGTCGAGGCGGGCGGCAAGCCGCTCATCGCCTGGCACCTCGAGCGGCTGGCGGCGAGCGGCTGCCGCGAGGCCGTGATCAACGTGTCGCACCTCGCCGAGCGAATCGTCGAGCGCATCGGCGACGGCGCGCGCTACGGCCTGCGCATCGCCTACTCGCGCGAGCCGCAGCCGCTCGAGACCGCGGGCGGCCTCGCCCAGGCGCGCGCGCTGCTCGGCGATGAGCCGTTCCTGCTTGTCAATTCGGACGTGTATTGCGAGGTGGAGTTCGAAAAACTGCTGCGGCATTCTCTCGCCGAGCGGCTCGGCCACCTGGTGCTGGTGCCCAATCCCCCTTATCACCCGGCGGGCGACTTCACGCTCGATCACGGCCTGATCGGCAACGGCGCCGGGCCGCGCTACACTTATGCAGGCGTGGCGGTGATCTCGCCGGCGCTCTTCGCGCAGGTGAAGCCCGGCGAAAGAGCGCCGCTCGCGCCGCTGCTGCGCGCGGCGGCGGAGCGCAGGCTGTTGAGCGGCGAGCCCTACGCCGGCCTGTGGCAGGACGTCGGCTCGGCCGAGCGGCTTGCCGAGCTCAGGGCGCGCCTGGCATCGCGAAATGAAACCGACTGATTCGATATCGATGTACTCCGAGCGCCGGCGGCGGCTGGCCGAAGCCATGGCGGCAGGAGTCGCCGTCATTCCCACTGCGCCGGAGCGCGTGCGCAACCGCGACACGCATTTTCCCTATCGCTTCGACAGCCACTTCTACTACCTGAGCGGCTTCCCCGAGCCGGACGCGGCGCTGGTGATCGTCGCCGGAAGCGCGCCGAAGTCGCTGCTCTTCTGCCGCAGCCGCGACGAGGAGCGCGAGATCTGGGACGGCTACCGCTACGGGCCCGAGGCCGCGCGCGAGCGCTTCGGCTTCGACGAAGCGCACCCGATCGGCAAGCTCGACGAGGCGCTCGCGCAGCTGCTGCAGGACTCGCCTGCGCTGTTCTACCCCCTCGGCGCCGACGCGCACTGGGATGCGCGGGCGATGAGCTGGCTGAACGCCGTGCGCGCCCGCGCGCGCGCAGGCGTCGCGGCCCCCGATCGCGTGCACGACGTGCGCGCTCTGATCGACGACATGCGCCTGGTCAAGGACGCGCACGAGCTCTCGGTGATGCGGCGCGCGGCGCGCATCGCCGCCGGCGCGCACCGGCGCGCGATGCAGGCGACGCGCCCGGGACGCAACGAGTACGAGATCGAAGCCGAGCTGCTGCACGAGTTCCGGCGCAGCGGCGCGCAGTTCCCCGCGTACTGGCCGATCGTCGCCGGGGGGCCGAATGCCTGCGTGCTGCACTACGTCTTCAACAATGCGCCGCTGCGCGGCGGCGAGCTGCTGCTGATCGACGCCGGGTGCGAGCTTGATGGCTACGCCTCGGACGTGACGCGCAGCTTCCCGGTGAACGGCCGGTTCAGCGCGGCGCAGCGCGACACCTACGAGGTGGTGCTCGCGGCGCAGCTCGCGGCGATCGGCAAAGTGCGCGCCGGCAACGCCTGGAACGAGCCGCACGACGCGGCGGTTCGCGTCCTCGCGCAGGGCATGCTCGACCTGAAGCTTCTCTCCGGAACGCTCGACGAAGTCCTCGAGAAGGAGGCCTACAAGCGCTTCTATATGCACCGCACCGGGCACTGGCTGGGCCTCGACGTGCACGATGCCGGCGATTACAAGCGCTCGGGAAAGTGGCGCAGCCTCGCGCCGGGCATGGTGCTGACGGTAGAGCCCGGCCTCTATATCCGTGCCGCCGACGATGTGCCAGAGCCGCTGCACGACATCGGCATCCGTATCGAGGACGACGTCCTCGTTACCGAGGGCGGCTGCGAGGTGATTACCGCCGAAGCGCCGAAGCGCATCGAGGACATCGAGGCGCTGATGCGCGATGCCCGCGCCAGAGATTGACGTCCTCATCCACGGCGCCGGGCCGGTCGGCTGCACGCTCGCCCTGGCGCTGCGCGGCACGCGACTGCGCGTCGCGGTTTTCGACAGGACTTCCCTTGCCGCTTCGTTTCGCCCGATCGCGCTGTCGTACGCCAGCCGGCTGATCCTGGAGCGGATCGGCGCATGGCAAACCGCGACGCCGATCGAAACGATCCACGTCTCCCAGGCCGGCGGCTTCGGCCGTGCGCGCCTCGAAGCCGGCGATGCCGCCGTTCCGGCCCTGGGGTACGTCATGGATTATTCGACGCTGGCCGGGAGCTTGCGAAGCCAAGTCGAAGAATTCATTACCAAAGATGCGGTGGCGGCGAAATGCGTGGTGCACGCCGAAGGCGCGGCGCCGGACGCAGAAGAGAAACGTTACGCGCAGGACGCGGTCGTGGCGCTCGTGCACACCGACCCGCCTGCGCACAGCGCAGCGTTCGAGCGCTTCACGCCGGAAGGGCCGCTCGCGCTCCTGCCGTTCGCCGGCCGCTACGCGATGGTATGGAGCCGCCGGCCGCAGAGAGCCCTGGCGCTGGCGGCTGCCCCGGACGCGGAATTTCTCGCCGAGCTGGGCGCTGCCGCAGGCCACCGTCCCGGCCGGCCCGTCAAGGTCGAAGCGCGCGCCGTGCAGCCGCTCGTGCTGCGCGTGCGGGCCGCGCGCATTGCTCTCCGCGCGGTGTTCATCGGCAACGCGGCGCAAACGCTGCACCCGGTCGCCGGGCAGGGGCTCAACCTCGGCCTGCGCGATGCCTGGGACCTGGCGCGGGTCTGGCGCGGGTCAAGCGACCCGGGCGATGCGGCGACGCTCGAGCGCTACGCGGCGCGCCGGCGCCTCGACGCGGCCGCCACTATCCGGGTCACCGATTTTCTGGCGGGCGCCTTCCTCGGCTCGAATCGATTGGCGCGCGGCGCGCGCGGCGCGGCCCTCGCGGCGCTTGATATCTTTCCGCCGGCGCGGCGTTTTTTCGCGCGCCGGATGATCTACGGTCCATCGGCGCTACCGTGAAAAACCCGATTCTTTTTCGGAACGAAACGAGCTAGAATCCCCTTCCCTCGAACGTCAATCACGCAATGAGAATCGGCGCGCATCAACTGCGTAACGCGTTGTTCGTCGCTCCGATGGCGGGGATCACCGACCGCCCGTTCAGGCGGCTCGCTCGGCGCTACGGCGCGGCGCTCGCCGTATCCGAGATGCTGTCGTCGCGACCCGAGCTGCGCGAATCGCGCAAAACCCGCCTCAGAGCGGACCATGCCGGCGAGCCGGGCCCGATTTCGGTGCAGATCGCCGGCGCGGATCCCGCCCTGCTCGCCGAAGCGGCGCGCTACAACGTCGAGCGCGGAGCCGACATCATCGACATCAACATGGGCTGCCCGGCAAAGAAGGTATGCAACGTCGCGGCCGGCTCGGCGCTGCTCGAGGACGAGCCGCGGGTGGCGCGCATCCTGGAAGCGGTAGTGGCGGCGGTGCAGGTTCCCGTCACGCTGAAGATCCGCACCGGCCCGGCGCCGGAACGGCGCAATGCCCTGCGCATCGCGCGCATCGCCGAGTCGGCCGGCGTGCAGCTGCTTTCGATTCACGGCCGCACGCGCGCCTGCATGTTCGAAGGATGCGCCGAGTACGAGACCATTGCCGAGGTGAAATCCCGGCTGCGCATCCCGGTGATCGCCAACGGCGACGTGCGCACGCCCGAGGACGCAAAGCGCGTGCTCGAGCTCACGGGAGCCGACGGCATCATGGTGGGACGCGCGGCGCAGGGGCGGCCGTGGCTGTTCCGGGAGATTTCGCATTACCTCGAGACGGGCGAGCGGCTGGCGCCGCCGCCTGCCACGGAGATGGGCGCGATCCTGATCGAGCATCTCGAGGGGCTGTACACGCTTTACGGGTCGGAGCAGGGGGCCCGGGTGGCGCGCAAGCACATCGGCTGGACGGTGCGCGAGCTGCCCGGTGGGGAGGCGCTGCGCTGCGCGGTGAACAGGATCGATGCCGCGGCGGCGCAGTGCGCAGCAGTGAACGACTACTTCGAGAGACTCGCCGCATGAAACGGAGCAATGAGCTGTCGGATTGCGTCAAGCGCTCGCTCGAGCGCTACTTCAAGGACATGGACGGCGAAAAGCCGACCTCGATCTACGAGATGGTGCTGAAGAACATCGAGAAGCCGATGATCGAAACGGTGCTCGGCAAGGCGGCGGGCAACCTGTCGCTCGCCTCCCAGATGCTGGGCGTCACCCGCAATACGCTCCGCAAGAAGATGCAGCAGCTGCGGATCAAAGGGTAGTGACGAAGGTCAGCCGGGCGCTTCTCAGCGTCTCCGACAAGTCCGGCATTGTCGAGTTCGCCCGCGCACTCGCTGCGCTCGGCGTGCAGATCGTGTCCACCGGCGGCACGGCGAAGCTGCTGGAGAAGGAAGGCATCGCGGTCACCGAGGTCTCGGCCTACACCGGGTTCCCGGAGATGCTCGACGGCCGCGTCAAGACGCTGCACCCGAAAATTCATGCCGGGCTGCTCGCGCGGCGCGACGACCCGGGGCACCTCGCGGCGCTGCGCAGCGCAGGCATTCCGCCGATCGATCTCCTGGTAGTGAATCTCTACCCTTTCCAGGCGAGCGTGGCGGATCCCGATTGCAGCTTCGAGGAAGCCATCGAGAACATCGACATCGGCGGCCCCACGCTGCTGCGCGCGGCGGCGAAGAACCACGCGGGAGTCGGCGCGGTCGTGGACCCGGCCGATTACGCGCGGGTGCTCGAAGAGATGCGCTCGAGCGGCGGCATTTCGGAGGCCACGCGCTTCGCGCTGGCGCAAAAAGTGTTCGCGCACACCGCCGCCTACGACGGCGCCATCGCGAACTATCTGTCCTCGCTCGATGCGGGCCGGCGGCGGCGCGAGTACCCCGACGTGCTCAGCCTGCAGTTTGCCAGGCTGCAGGACCTGCGCTATGGCGAGAACCCGCACCAGAGCGCGGCGTTGTACCGCGACGAGCGCCCGGTCGCCGGCAGCCTGGCGACCTGCCGCCAGCTGCAGGGCAAGGAGCTCTCCTACAACAATATCGCCGATGCCGACGCCGCCTGGGAGTGCGTGAAGAGCTTCGCCGAGCCGGCCTGCGTCATCGTGAAGCACGCCAATCCCTGCGGCGTCGCCACCGGCGCGAGCCTGGCTGCGGCCTACGAGAAGGCATTCAAGACCGACCCGGGGTCGGCTTTCGGCGGCATCCTCGCGTTCAACCGCGCGCTCGATCGCGCCGCCGCCGAGGCGGCAAGCCAGCAGTTCGCCGAAGTGATCGTCGCGCCGCGGGTCGAGCCGGAAGCCCAGGAAGTTTTCGCGAAGAAGGCCAACGTGCGGGTGCTCGAAGTGCCCCTGTCGCACGACGTGCAGGCGCATGACTACAAGCGCGTCGGCGGCGGGCTGCTGGTCCAGACGACCGATGCAAAAACCGTCAAGCGCGACGAGCTGAAAGTCGTCACCAAGAAACAGCCCACAGAGCCGCAGTGGAGCGATCTTCTCTTCGCCTGGCGAGTCGCGAAATTCGTGAAGTCGAACGCCATCGTCTTCTGCCGCGACGGCATGACGCTCGGCGTCGGCGCCGGCCAGATGAGCCGCGTCGACAGCTCGCGCCTCGCCGTCATGAAAGCGCAGGCGGCGAAGCTCTCGCTCGCCGGCTCGGTGGTCGCCTCCGATGCCTTCTTCCCGTTCCGCGACGGCCTCGACGTGGTGGCGGAGGCCGGCGCACATGCGGTGATCCAGCCCGGCGGCAGCGTGCGCGACGACGAGGTGATCGCCGCCGCCGACGAGCGCGGCGTAGCCATGGTGCTCACCGGCGTGCGGCACTTCCGCCACTGAAATGAAGCTGCTCGTGATCGGTTCCGGCGGGCGCGAGCACGCGCTCGCATGGAAGCTCGCCCAGAGCCCGCGCGTGCAGAAAGTCTACGTCGCGCCGGGCAATGCCGGCACCGCTCTCGAGCCCGGGCTGGAAAACGTCGCCTTGAGCGCGCTTGCAGACCTGGTTTCCTTCGCAAGGAAGGAAAGTGTTCAGCTGACCGTCGTCGGTCCGGAAGCGCCGCTCGCCGCCGGCGTGGTCGACGCGTTTGGCTCGGCGGGACTCAGGATTTTCGGCCCGACGCGAGCCGCGGCGCAGCTCGAGTCGTCGAAGGATTTCGCCAAGTCGTTCATGGCGCGCCAGGGCATCCCGACCGCCCGCCACGCGAGCTTCGAGCGCGCCGCGGACGCCAAGGCCTATATCGTCGAGCGCGGCGCTCCGATCGTCGTCAAGGCCGACGGCCTCGCCGGCGGAAAAGGCGTGGTAGTGGCGGGGACAAGTGAAGAGGCGCATGCCGCGATCGACATGATGCTCACCGACCAGCGCCTGGGCGCCGCAGGGTCGCGTGTCGTCGTCGAGGAATTTCTCGAAGGCGAAGAGGCGAGCTTCATCGTGATGAGCGACGGCGCGCATGTCCTGACGCTCGCCACCAGCCAGGACCACAAGCGCCTGCGCGACGGCGACGCCGGGCCCAACACCGGCGGCATGGGGGCGTATTCGCCGGCGCCCGTGGTGACGCCGAAGGTCCACTCGCGCGTGATGCGCGAGATCATCCTGCCCGCGGTGCAGGGCATGGCAAAGGAGGGCGTGCCCTACACCGGCTTCCTGTACGCGGGCCTGATGATCGACCGCGCCGGCAATCCGAAGACGCTGGAGTTCAACTGCCGGCTGGGCGACCCGGAGGCGCAGCCGATCCTCCTGCGGCTGAAGTCGGACCTGTTCGAGCTGCTCGAGCACGCGCTCGCCGGGACGCTCGATTGCGCCGAGGCGGACTGGGACCGGCGCTCGGCGCTCGGCGTGGTGCTCGCGGCGCACGGCTATCCGGAGGAGCCGCGCAAGGGCGATCGCATCGAAGGCCTGCCGCGGCCGTCCGACGACTGCCGGGTGTTCCACGCCGGGACGCGGCTCGAGGGCCAAAGCGTGCTTACCAACGGCGGGCGTGTGCTGTGCGTCACCGCGCTCGGCGACTCGGTGAAGATGGCGCGCGGCCGCGCGTACGATGCCGTCGAGCGCATCCGTTTCGACGGCATGCAATTCCGCAAGGACATCGGCCATCGGGCTTTGAGAAAAACGCGGTGACGATGCAGGCGCAGGCGGTCCACGATTACTTCACGCAATTGCAGTCGCGGATCGTCGCCGCGCTGGAAGCGCTCGAGGGCGCGGGGTTCCGTACCGATCGCTGGCAGCGTCCCGAAGGAGGCGGCGGCGTCACGCGCGTCATCGAGGATGGCCGCGTCTTCGAGCGCGGTGGCGTCAACTTCTCGCGCGTGCAGGGCAGCCGCCTGCCGCCTTCGGCGACGGCGGCGAGGCCGCAGCTCTCCGGCCAGGCGTACGACGCGGTGGGCGTGTCGCTCGTGCTGCACCCGCGCAATCCGTATTGCCCGACGGTGCACATGAACGTGCGCTTCTTCTCCGCGGCGTCGGCCTGGTGGTTCGGCGGCGGCATGGACCTCACGCCCTACTATGGCTTCGAGGACGACGCGCGCCATTTCCATGCCGCCTGCCGCGACGCGCTGGCGCCGTTCGGCGCCGAGTACTATCCGCGCTTCAAGCGCGAGTGCGACGAATATTTTCAGCTGCGCCACCGCGGCGAGCCGCGCGGCATCGGCGGCATCTTCTTCGACGACTTCGCCGATCGCGACTTCGATTTTGCTTTTTCACTCACTCGCTCGGTGGCTGATCATTTCCTCGCGGCGTATACCCCTATAGTCCAACGACGGAAAGATCTGCCCTATAGTGAAAGAGAAAAAGAATTCCAGGCTTACCGGCGCGGCCGCTATGTGGAATTCAACCTGGTGTACGACCGCGGCACGCTGTTCGGCCTGCAGTCGGGCGGGCGCGCCGAATCGATCCTGATGTCGCTGCCGCCGCGCGCCGCGTGGCGCTACGACTGGAAACCCGAGCCCGGCTCGCCCGAAGAAAAGCTCTACACCGACTTCCTCAAGCCCAGAGAGTGGATCTAGAAATCAGGGACAGACCACGTTTGCGGATGCCCTGTTAGCAGGCATCGTCTTCTGCCGTGCATTCATACAACAGCTCGGCATTCGCTGACTCTCCCAAGACCTGCGCCATGATGCGCTTGTGTTCGTGATCGATCGGAAGCGCCGAGCTTTGAAACGCCGAGGCTGCCCGCTTGTGGTCTGCAGCCTCCATCGCGTAGATGAGAACCGCCCCCTCAGCGGTCTTCAGCAGATAGGCTTGTTCGTGCCGCACTCCTTCTTGCGCGAACGTTTCACGCACCTCGGCGCTTCGGCGATTCAATTCCCCCATCCACGCTCTGAGGTGGCCTTCCTGGTCGGGCTTCACCTTTCGGATCGCCAATTTGATCATCGATACCTCCCCCGCTTCGAGGCTGTCGCGATGCCTGCTAACGTCGGAAATTGAATGCTACGGCTCAAGCCCGAACACCGCACCGAATGTGCCGCCCGCCCACATAAACCCCATGAACATGATGAGCTCGCATAGCTCTGCATCTGCAAAGTGGTCGCGTGCGCGCGCGAGCACCGCGTCATCAATGCTGCGGTGATCGCGCGCGAAGTGCTCGGCAAGCTCTACGGCCGCTGCCGTACGCGAATCGGCATGCGAGCGATCAGGCGGACCGCCCTTCGCCTGGCAGTAGCGACAGCCGTGCGCCAGCGCAAGCGTACGGCGCACCTGCTCCAGAAGCGCGGGAGAGAAAGTCTTGCTCGCAAAGAAGGCATCCTCGAGCTTCGTCCAGGGGTCGAGGATGTGGGGCGCATGGCCCATGAGCTTTTCCATGGGCGTCCGGCCGTTGCTCGAAGGTGCAATGCGCGACATAGCCGATGATCCTTCCTAGTGACGCAGATACTTGGCGTTAGGCTACGCTAGGTCGATCCAATATCTTTGCACTACCTCACCTTGCCGCAGGTTAGGAGGACTTTCGCCAAGCCCGATTCTTTGGCCCTTTGAAGTGTACGGCGCAGTAGTTCGCTCCCGTAGCCTTGCCCCCTCGCTGTGGGCCGGATGCCGTAACCAATGTTTCCGCCCTCTTTGCGCAATGCCGGTGTGAGGCTGTGCCTCAGATTAGAAACACCCAGGATCTCTGAATCCGTGACGAGCCAATAAGCTGAGAGGAAACGGAATCAGTGTTTCTCCCCGTGTCCTAAATTCCTCCAGCAGGCTGCGATACGAAGCCTCGTAGTCTTTGGAAGGATTGACTAGGCGCAGCGACGTCATTTGAATGCAGTTCGTAGCCGGTGAACTAAAACGTGGTCTGTCCCTGATTTCTTCAAGTGAGCTCCGCGGCGCGGCGGTAGTGGCGCTCGGCTTCCGCCGCCTGGCCGAGCCGCTCGGCGAGGCGCGCGAGATCCAGATGCGCGCCGCGTCCCTCCTCGAACGACAGGCTGGCCTCGAGAAAGCTGCGCGCCTTGCCCCACAGCTCGGCGTGCGCGCACAGGCGTCCCAAAACTGCGAGCAGCTGCGCGTCGCGCTCGTGCTCGGGCAGCCAGCGCTCGCCCCGCTCGATGCGCGCGCCAGCCTCGGCGGCGCGCTCCGCGGGTTCGAGGTGCGGCGGAAGATCGCCGTAGAGAGCAACGAGCTGCGGAGTCCACTCCGCGGCGAGCGCCTTTTCCAGGATGTCGCGAGCGAGCCCGGTTTTTCCGAGCGCGGTGGCATGGCGCGCCGCCGCGGCAGCGACACGCGGCTGCAGCTGGTCGGGCGCCGGGATGCCGCGCCAGCGCCGCTCGAACGCTCCCGGGTCGCTCGCCGAACGCCGCAGCAGCTCGACGTTCGCCTGTACTTTGTATTCCTCAGCCAGCGCCGGCGAAATGGCATCGCGCTTGGCGAGCTGGGTGGCGAGGCGCAGCACCTCGTCCCAGGCACCGGCGCCGCGCTCGGCGCGCAGCAGCATGCGCGTCGTGGCGATGTGCTTGGGTCCTGCCTCGTGCAGGTCGCGCAGCGCATCGCGCGCCGCGGCGAAATCGCGCTCCTCGAGCGCGAACTCGGCGCGGCTGACCAGCCGCGCGGCCTGCAAGCCCTCCCCCGCCTCCTCGGCGCGCTCGAGCCACCGGTCACGCCGCTCGAAGTCGCGCATCTGGTGCGCGGCGCGCGCGGCGAGCAGAGCGGCGAGGCCAGGCGTCGGACCCGCCTCGAAGGCCGCCGCCGCCTCCTTCTCGGCCCTTGCGTAGCGGCCCTCGTAGTAGGCCTGCAGCGCCGCGGCCAGCGCGGCATGCGCGCGCTCGCGGCGGCGACGAGAGCGATACGCTCGAACATAAGTCGGAAGCGAAACCGCGTGGCCGAGCAGGCGCATCGCGGCGTAGAGCAGCACGAAGCCGGCGAGGCTTGCCACGACGAAGAACGGCAGCGACAGCTCGACGCGGTAAGGCGGGTACACGAACATGACGTAGCCCGCGCCGACGCGCCCGAGAATCACCAGGGCCACGGCCGCCGCGAACACCGTAAGCACCCAGAAGAGCGCCCTCATCCCGCGCACCTCATCCCGCGCAGTTCATCCCGGACCACGCTCGCGGCGCGACTTGAATCCGCGCACCGCCTCCAGGCTCTCCGAGATGCCCGGCATCTCGAAGCTGAGCGAGGGCGACGACAATGCTTTCAATTGCGCGAGCGCGTCGGCGGTCTGCTTCGAGCGCGTGTCGAAGTAGCGCCGCACCCAGGCCTGCGCCGCGCGCAGGTCCTCGCGGTAGCCGGCCTCGTCGCGCATCAGCAGCGAGAGCCGCGCATTGAGCAGCCTCAAGCGCAGGTTCTCGCGCGCGAAGTAAGCCTGCGTCGGCGGCAGCAGCGGCGGATCGGGCGTATTGACCTGGCGCACCACCACCAGCGAGCGCAGCTCGCTCCGGATCTCGGAGCCGAGGCGCGACCAGAATGACCAGAATCCCCGCGCGGCGTCTGCCGGGGTGCTTTTCGCCGCCGGCTCCCGCTCGCTGCGCTCGTCGAAGGCAAGCGGCAGCGAGTCCACCGCTGCCACCAGGCTGTTGAGCCGCGCGCTCATGCCGGAGATATCGACCGCGGGAAGCGTCTTCAGTCGCTCGATGTCGCGCGCGAGCGCGCGGCGGATGGGCACGAACTGCGGCCGGTCGGCGCGCGCCAGGCGTGCCTCGGCGAGCTGCAGGGCGAGGAGCGCCGCCCGGATGTTGCCCGCCAGCTGCAGCTGCTGCGAGCCGATGGCGAGCACCTGCTCGATCTCCGCGAGCTGCCATTCGTCGCGGTTGCGCGACAGCTCCTGGTAGAGCGCCTCGAGGGCCAGCTGCTGGCTCTGCGACTCCGCGAGCCGCGATTCGAGCTGCCCGATCTTCGCCTGCGCCTCGCGCAGCAGCTCCAGCGACTGGCGCGCGGTCGAGCGCGCCTCGCGCACGTCGCCTTCGATATCGCGCAGCCGGCGCGCGAGCTCTTCCTGCGTGCCGCCGATGCGCTGGCGCGCATCGAGCCAGGACAATGCCGCCAGCCCCGCCGCGAGGATCACCGCGATGAGGGTCAGAAGAGGAAGCCTCGAGCGCTTGACGGGAGCTTCCTGCACAGGCTCGTCCATCGTGAGATTTACTCGGCGGGTCGAAAGTATGCTACCAGACGCTCGAGCATCTCCTCATCGCTCGCGCCGCCGACGTTCGCCTCGCCCAGGCCCAGGCGCCTCGCCTCGGCAGCGACGCGGGGATGGGGCACGAAGAGCGGCGTCTTCCTCAGATGCTCGCGGCCGGCTGCGCCGAGCATTTCGAAGAGATTCTCCAGGCCTTCGGCGGAAGACACCGTGACTGCATGCACCGCCCCTTTAGCGAAGGCTGTGAGAAGCGACGCGCTGTCGCTTTGCGGCCGCACCCGGCGGTAGCACTCGGCGTACTCCACCCGCGCGCCGCGCGCGGCGAGCGTATCGCCGAGAAGCGACCGCCCGCCTTCGCCGCGCAGGATCACGATGCGCCGGCCTGCGACGCGCTGCAGCTGCGGCACGGCGAGCAGCGCCTCGCTGTCGGCGCCGGAATCCGGCGCGATGATTCCCTTGATGCCATGTCGCTCCAGCTCGCGCTGCGTGCCGCGGCCGAGCGCCGCGGCCTGCGCGCGCTGCGGCCATTTCATCGCCGCCAGGGCCCTTTTAACCGCTGTCGGGCTGACGAAAATCGCCAGATCGAATTCAGCCAGCTTGCGCAGCGGGACCTCCTGGATTTCGATCGCCGGAAACAGGATCGCGCGTCCGCCCGCGGCTTCGACGAGGTTTGCAAGCCCCTGAGCCTGCTCGCGCGGGCGGGTGATCAAGATGCCGCGCCCCCGGAGATTCATGCAAGCTCGGCAAGAATTTTGTCGGCGCCGCGTCGGCGCAATTCTCCGGCGAGCTCCGCGCCCAGTATTTCGGGATCGTCCCCCTCGGCCTGCGCGCGCGCGACGCGCCGGCCATCGCTCGAGGCGACGAGCGCGCGCAAGCGCAGCCGCGCGCCGTGCGCCTCGGCGTAGGCGGCGAGCGGAATCGTGCAGCTGCCGCCCAGCGCGCGGCTTACGGCGCGCTCGGCACGCACGCACAGCGCGGTGCCGCGGTCGGCGAGCGGTGCGAGCAGCGCGCGCAGCTCGGGGCGCTCGGCGAGCGTTTCGATGCCGAGCGCGCCCTGCCCTGGTGCCGGCAGGATGATCTCGAGCGCGAGCCGCGTGCGGATGCGCGAGGCAAGTCCCAGCCGCGTCAGGCCGGCGACCGCGAGCACGACAGCGTCATAGTCGCCGCGGTCCAGCTTGGCGATGCGCGTCTCCACGTTGCCGCGCAACAGGCGCATCTCGAGGGCCGGATAGCGCTCCATGATCTGCGCCGAGCGCCGCAGGCTCGAGGTACCGACCCTGGCGCCTGCCGGCATGCCTTCCAGGCTGGCATACCGGTTGGAGACGAAAGCGTCGCGCGCGTCCTCGCGCGCGAGGATCGCCGCCAGCTCGAACCCGGCGGGCAGGTCGGCCGGCACGTCCTTCATCGAGTGCACCGCGATCTCGGCGCGGCCGTCGGCCAGGGCATTCTCCAGCTCCTTGACGAACAGCCCCTTGCCGCCGGCCTGATCGAGCCGCTGGTCGATCAGCTCGTCGCCGCGCGTGGTCATGGGGAGCAGCTCGATCCTGAGGCCAGAGTACAGAGCCGCAAGGCGCTGCTTCACGTGCTCGGCCTGCCACAGGGCGAGGCGGCTGCTGCGGGTGGCAATCGCGAGGCGCTTCACGGCTTGTCGGCGACGAGCTCGCGCAGCACCGGCCATTGGCGGCGGCTGACCGGCAGGCGCTCGACGATACCGTCGAGCACCACCAGCCAGTGCGGCTCGTCGGGCGGGCCCTCGGCGGCCCGCTCGAAGCCGCGGATCGCGGCGCGCGCCACCAGGCAGTTGCGGTGAATGCGCACAAACTGGCCGGCGAATTCGTGCTCCAGCATGACGAGCGGCTCCTCGATGAGGTGCTCGCGGCTGCGCGTGCGCACGGTGACGTATTTCTGCTCGGCGCGCAGGAACACGATGTCGCGCACCGGCACCAGCAGGATGCGGTGGCGCTCGACGATGGACAGGTATTCGCGCGCCGCGATGGCGGCGCGCGCCAGCTGCTCGCGCCCCGGGGCGGCGGCAGCCGCGGCTTTCCTCAGCGCGGCCGCGAGTCGCTGGGCGCGCACCGGCTTGAGCAGGTAGTCGAGCGCGTTCAGCTCGAAGGCCTCGACGGCATGCCGGTCGTGCGCGGTGACGAAGACCACGCGCGGCGGCTGCTCGAGCGCAGCCAGGTGGCGCGCTACCTCGAGCCCGCCCATGCCGGGCATCTCGATGTCGAGCAGGAGCACCTGCGCGCCGCTCGCAGGAACGCGCTCGACCGCCTCGAGGCCGTGACGTGCTTCGCCGACCACCTCGGTCGGCAGCTCGCCCGCGATGTCCTCGAGCAGCTCCTTCAGCCGCTCGCGCGCCGGCGCTTCGTCGTCGGCGATGAAGATGCGCACTGCGCTCATCGGGAAGCCACCCGGTAAGGTATCTCTATTTCCACGCGGTAGCGGCCATCGCTGATGCGCGTGTCGATGCGCGCTTCGGCGTCGAAGAACAGGGCCAGGCGCTCACCGATGTTCTCGAGCGCCATGCGGTTGCCGGCGCGGTGCTGCTGCTCCTCGACGTACGGATTCTCGATGCGCGCGAGCACGCGATCGCCGCGCCGCTCGATGCGCACTAGTACTTCGCCGGCTCCAGTTCCCGGCTCGACGCCGTGGTACACGGCGTTCTCGAGCAGCGGCTGCAGCACCAGCGGCGGCAGCAGCGCGTCCGAAGGCGCCGCATCGAGCTCCCAGGTGAGGCGCAGCCGCTCCCCGAGGCGCAGCTGCTCCAGCTCGGCATAGCGCTCGAGCAGCGCGATCTCGTCTTCGAGGCGCACGAACTGGCGCGCGTCCGACATCAGGGTGCGGAACAGGTCGGCGAGGTCCTCCAGCGAGCGCTCGGCGCGCTTCGGGTCGCGCCGGATGAGCGCCAGCACCGCGTTCAGGCTGTTGAAGAGGAAATGCGGCCGGATCCGCGCTTGCAGCGCCTGCAGCCGCGCTTCGGCGAGCGCCGGCGAATACGCCCTCGCTCGCAGCCGAAGATAGCCCAGCAGCCCGGCGCTGATGAGCGCCGCGAGGACCAGCATGCGTCCGAGCTCGGCCGGAGGCTCCGCGACGATTGCCGTCACGCCGGCGCGCAGCATCACCGTCACCAGCAGCACCAGCGCCATCACCGCGGCGCAGCCGGTCCAGTACGGCAGCCGCGCGAGCAGCGGCGAGAGCACGAACAGCGCCACCAGGCAGGCGAGGAGCAGCGGCTCGACCAGCGCGGCAACCTGCGCGAAGCGATCGATGGCTTGCGCGAGGTCGGGCGCGGCGAACAGTGCGCCGCCCAGCGCAACGGCGTTTACGGCGACCAGCACGCGCGCGATCACGCCGAGGTTGCGGAAATCCGGCAGCGAGTCCGGGTAGGTGGTTTGCCTTATACTGACCATAGTTACGAAGGGGTCTTCAACTGCATTCTCCAAGCATGGCGAAGAAGCCGCAACTCTGGTCTGGCCGCTTCAAGGAACCTGTCGACGAGCAGGTGAAGCGCTTTACCGCGTCGGTCGGCTTCGACAAGCGCCTCGCAAAGCAGGACATCCGGGGCTCGCTGGCGCATGCTCGAATGCTTGCCGCCTGCGGCATCCTTTCCAGGCGCGATGTTACGGCCATCGAGCGCGGCCTTGCGCGCATCGGCCGCGAGATCGACCGCGGCCGCTTCAAGTGGTCGCTCGAGGCCGAGGACGTGCACTTCAACATCGAGCGCCGGCTCACCGCGCTAGTAGGCGAAGCCGGCAAGCGCCTGCATACCGCGCGCTCGCGCAACGACCAGGTGGCCACCGATCTGCGCTTGTGGCTGCGCGACGAGATCGACGCCATCCGCGGGCTCATCGCCGCCCTGATCGAGGCGCTGCTCGGGCAGGCCGCCAGGCACGCGGCGCTGGTGATGCCGGGCTTCACGCACCTGCAGGTCGCGCAGCCGGTCACCTTCGGCCACCACCTGCTCGCTTACGTCGAGATGCTGGAGCGCGACCGCGAGCGGCTCGCGCAGTGCCGCAGCCGCGTCAACCGGCTGCCGCTCGGCGCCGCGGCGCTCGCCGGCACCAGCTTCCCGATCGACCGCGCGCGCGTGGCGCGCGAGCTCGGCTTCGAGGGTCTGTGCGAGAACTCGCTCGACGCGGTCGCCGACCGCGACTTCGCGATCGAGTTCTGCGCCGATGCCGCGCTGATCATGGTCCACCTGTCGCGGCTCGCCGAGGAGCTGGTGCTGTGGGCGGGTCCGCGCTTCGACTTCGTGCGGCTGCCGGATCGCTACCTGACCGGCTCCTCGATCATGCCGCAGAAGAAGAACCCCGACGTGCCGGAGCTGGTGCGCGGCAAGAGCGGCCGCGTGTTCGGCAGCCTGGTCGCGCTGCTCGCGCTGATGAAGGGGCAGCCCCTCGCCTACAACAAGGACAACCAGGAGGACAAGGAGCCGCTGTTCGACGCGGTCGACACGGTGAAGGATTCGCTGGCCGTGTTCGCCGGGCTGGTGGCCGGCGTCGAGCCGGTGCCGGCGTCGATGCACGCGGCCGTGCTGGCAGGTCACGCCACCGCCACCGATCTCGCCGACTACCTGGTGAGAAAGGGCATGCCGTTCCGCGACGCCCACGAGGTGGTGGCGCGCGCGGTGCGCGAAGCGGAGACCTCGGGCCGCGACCTGGCCGCGCTGCCGCTCGAGAGCCTGCGCCGCATCTCCCCCAGGATCGCCGCCGACGTCAAGCGGGTGCTCACGCCCGAAGGCTCGGTCGCGGCGCGCCGCCATCGCGGCGGCACCGCCCCGGCCGAAGTCAGGAAAGCGGTGGCGCGCGCACGCAAGCGGCTGTCGAAATGACGCGCAGGCCTGTGCTCACGCAGATCGGGAAGTACCCGGTGCTGCGCAAGCTCGGCGAAGGCGGCACCTCCGAGGTCTACCTGTGCAACGACCCCTTCAATGCGCGCGACGTCGCGATCAAGGTGGCCTTCCCGGAGCAATTCCATGATCCCGACAGCGGCCGGCGCTACAAGAAGCTGTTCCTCACCGAGGCTTCGCTCGCCGGCAAGCTCCATCACCCGTACATCTGCAAGATCTACGACGCGGTCGCCGAGGAGAAGCTGAATTACATCGTGATGGAATATGTCGACGGCGGCACGCTGGACAAGTTCTGCCGCCCGGAGGCGCTGCTGCCGATCGAGCGCTCCATCGAGATGGTGTTCAAGTGCACGCGCGCGCTCCACTACGCGCAGACGCTGGGCATCATCCACCGCGACATCAAGCCGGCCAACATCCTGCACACCGGCGAGACCGAGGTGAAGATCACCGACTTCGGCGCCGCGCTCATTTCGTCGAGCTTCACGACCCAGGTGAGCGCGATCGGCTCGCCGGCATTCATGTCGCCCGAGCAGGTGAAGGAGCATGCGCTCGATCACCAGACCGACATCTACTCGATGGGCGTGGTGCTGTACAACCTGCTCACCGGGCGGCTGCCGTTCCGCGCCACCAACAACTTCACGCTGATCTACCAGATCACCAACGTCGCGGCCGAGCCGCCGTCGGCGTTCCGGCCCGAGATCCCGGCCGGGCTCGATGCGCTCGTTCTGCGCGCGATGGCGAAAGACCTCGGCACGCGCTACCGCCACTGGGAGGAATTCTCGCTCGATCTCGCCGAGCTGTTCCGCGCCCGCTACCAGCGCGGCAAGACGGACGAGCCCTTCGCCGACACCGACAAGTTCGACACGCTGCGCAAGCTGCCGTTCTTTCAGAATTTCTCGGACGCGGAGCTTTGGGAAGTCGCCCGCATCTCGACCTGGCGGCAGGTCGCCGAGGGCGAGGCTCTGATGAAGGAAGGCGAGCCGGGCGATTTCTTCTGCATCCTGGCGCGCGGCCAGGTGAAGGTGACCAAGAACGGCAGGCTTCTCAACCTGCTGGGCGCCGGCGAACCCTTCGGTGAAATGGCGTACCTCTCGCACAAGGACCGCGCCCCGCGCGGCGCCGACATCACCGTGGCGAGCAATGCCGACATCATCTCGGTGCCGACCCAGAATCTGGCGCGGGCCTCGGAGGGCTGCCGCGCCAAGTTCGACCGCGCTTTCATGCAGATCCTGCTCGATCGCCTGTCGATGGCGAACCTGCGCCTGTCGGTCTGACCCAGCGGCGTGCAGCGTTTCGTGAAGACGGGCAGCGCGGCTCGCGCCGACGCCTTCGCGGCGGAAGCCGACGGGCTGCAGGCGCTCAAGCAGGCGGGGTTGCGCGTACCCGAGGTGGTCTCGCACGGCGTGGAGAGCGACGAGGCATTCATCGTCCTCGAGTATCTCGAGCTGCAGTCGACGGGCGACTTCGCCGCCCTGGGCAGGATGCTCGCCGCGGCGCATCGCCACGCCGGGCGGCGCTTCGGCTGGCATCGCGACAACTATATCGGCGCGACGCCGCAGCAGAACGGCGAGTGCGACGACTGGGGAACGTTCTGGCGCGAGCGGCGCCTGCGCCCGCAATTGGCGCTGGCAAGGAAAAACGGCTTCGACATCGAGGATCTTCCTCTCGCGGATCTGCTCAAGGGGCACCGGCCTGCGCCGTCGCTCCTTCACGGCGACCTTTGGCGCGGCAATGCGGGCTTTGTCGCCGGCGGCCCGGTGGTTTTCGACCCGGCCGTGTATTACGGCGACCGTGAAGCCGACCTTGCCATGACGGAGCTATTCGGAGGATTTCCGCCGGCGTTCTATGCTTCCTATAACGAAAATTACCCGCTAGAGGGCGGATACCGGCAACGCAAGCACCTTTACAACCTATACCACCTGCTCAACCACCTGAATCTCTTCGGTGGCAGCTACCTCGGGCAGGTGAAGCAGACGCTACGCCTGCTGCTTGGCTTCCTGGATTAGCCTCTGCAGCTCGCCGGACTGGTACATCTCACGCATGATGTCCGAGCCGCCGACGAATTCGCCCTTGACGTAGAGCTGCGGGATCGTCGGCCAGTTGGCGTACTCCTTGATGCCTTGGCGGATGTCCGCGTCGGCGAGCACGTTCACGGTGAACAGGTCCTGTACGCCGCAGGCATCGAGCACCTGCAGCGCGAGCGCTGAAAACCCGCACTGCGGAAACTGCGGCGTGCCTTTCATGTAGAGCACGACGGGGTGAGCCGTCACCTGCTCCTTGATTCTCTGTTTGATATCCATGGCGATCATTTTACCTTTCCGCCGGCGACCCGGGGGATTCGCGCCAGATCGGGACAGCTGTCGAGCTCTTCAAGGCCTGCCTGCGACAGCAGCGCCCGCACCGCCGCTTCCTGTCCCATGCCGTGCTCGAGAAGCAGCCAGCCTCCAGGGGCCAGGTGGCGCGGGGCGTGCCGGGCTATTTCCCTGATCGCATCAAGGCCGTCGGGACCCGATACCAGCGCGCCGCGCGGCTCGAATCCGAGGTCCCCGAGATGCGGATCTCCTTCGGCGACGTAAGGTGGATTAGCCACGATGAGCTGGAAGCGCTCGCCCGCCAGCGGCTCGAGCCAGCGGCCGTGCCGGAATTCGATCTCCAGGCCGTGTTTCACCGCATTGCGCTGCGCAACGACCAGTGCAGCGGCGCTCGCCTCGACGGCCACCACACGCGCCTGCGGCCGCCGGCGCTTGATCGCCAGCGCAACCGCTCCCGAGCCGGTGCCGAGGTCGACCAAGGATGAGAACTCGCGCTCGAGCGCCAGATCGACCAGCAGCTCGGTCTCCGGGCGCGGTATCAGGACTGCCGGGTTGACGATGAGATCGAGGCCGTAGAACTCCTTGTGGCCGACGATGTAGGCCACGGGTTCTCCGTTGCCGCGGCGAAGCGTGAACTGAAGAAATCTTCTTTCCACATCGGACGGCAGCTCGCGTTCCGGATGCGCCAGCACGCTTGCCTGGGAAAACCCCGCTGCCTCGGCGAGAAGCAGGCGCGCTTCGCGCGCGTCGATCCCGCTGGCGCTGAGCGCTTCCTGTACCGTCAAGCCGCTTCTTCGGCCAGCTGCGCGAGCTGCTCGGCCTTCTGCTCGGCCGAGAGCGCGCCGATCAGCTCGTCGAGCTCGCCGTCCATGATGCGGTCGATCTTGTAGAGCGTGAGGTTGATGCGGTGGTCGGTGACGCGGCCCTGCGGAAAGTTGTAGGTGCGGATGCGCCCGGAGCGGTCGCCCGAGCCGATCAGGAGCTTGCGCGTCGAGGCGGTCTTCGCCTGCTGCTCGCGCAGCTGCTTGTCGCGGATGCGCGCCGCGAGCACGCCGAGCGCCTTCTCGCGGTTCTTGTGCTGCGAGCGCGAGTCCTGGCACTCGACCACGATCCCGGTCGGCAGGTGGGTGACGCGGATCGCCGACTCGGTCTTGTTGACGTGCTGGCCGCCGGCGCCCGAGGCGCGAAACGTGTCGACGCGCAACTCCGCGGGGTTCAGCACCACCTCGTCGAGCGCATCGGCTTCCGGAAGGACGGCCACGGTGCACGCCGAGGTATGGATGCGGCCCTGCGCTTCGGTTTGCGGAACGCGCTGCACGCGATGCCCGCCGGACTCGAACTTGAGCCTGGAGTAGGCGCCCTGGCCGACGATCTTCGCGATCACTTCCTTGTAGCCGCCCAGCTCGGAGGGGCTCTCCGAGATGATCTCGGCCTGCCAGCCCTGCCGCTCGGCGTAGCGCGTGTACATGCGGAACAGGTCGGCGGCGAAGAGCGCCGACTCGTCGCCGCCGGTGCCGGCGCGGACCTCGAGGAAGACGTTGCGCTCGTCGTTCGGGTCCCTGGGCAGCAGCGCCTTCTGCAGATCGGCCTCGAGCTTCTCCATGCTGCCGCGCGCCGCCTTGAGCTCGTCGTCGGCGAACGACCTCATCGCGGCGTCGGCGGCCATCTCCCTGGCGGCCTCGGCATCGCGCTCCGCCTGGCGGAAGCGCTCGTAGAGCGCGACGATGCCGGTCAGCTCGGAATGCTCCCGCGAGAGCTTCCTGAACTGCTCGAGGTCCCGCGTCGCCCCCTCCGCGGCCAGCAGGCCGTTGAGGTCCTCCAGACGCCCGACCAGGCTGTCGAGCTTGGTGCGCAGCGTCGGCTTCACTTAATGCGGAACAGGCGGGCGAGCAGATCGGCGAGGGCGCGGCGCTCGTCGCCGGCAGCGTCGTTCAGCGCCTGCGTGGGGCCGTGCATCAGCTTGTTGGTGAGAGCCTGCGACAGCGATTCGAGCACCAGCGCCGCGTCCTCGCCGCGCTGCAGCAGCTTCAGCGCCCGCTCCACCTCGCCGCGCCGCGCGTGCTCCGCATGCTCGCGCAGCGCGCGGATCAGCGGCACGCTCTCGCGCGCCTGCATCCAGTGCATGAACTGGCCGACCTGCGACTCGATGATCGCCTCGGCCTGGTCGACCGCCGAGCGGCGCGCATCGAGGTTCAGCGACACGATCTCCGCCAGGTCGTCCACCGTATAGAGGAATACGTCGTCGAGCTCGCCCACCTCGGGCTCGATGTCGCGCGGCACGGCGAGATCGACCATGAACATCGGCCGCCGGCGCCGCGCGCGCAGCGCGCGCTCGACCAGCCCCTTGCCGAGGATCGGCAGCGAAGAGGCGGTGGAGGAGACGACGATGTCGTGCTCGTGCAGGTGCTCGGCCAGCGACTTCAGCTCGATCGAGCGGCCGTTGAAGCGGTGCGCGAGACGCGCCGCGCGCTCGAGCGTGCGGTTCGCGACCGTGAGGCGCGCCGGGCCCTGCGCGGCGAAGTGCGTCGCGCACAGCTCGACCATTTCGCCGGCACCGATGAGGAGCACGTTCTGGTCTTTCAGGCTCGGGAAGATGCGGGCCGCGAGCTTGACGGCCGCCGTGGCCATGGAAACGCTGTTTGCGCCCACGCGAGTGGTCGAGCGTACTTCCTTGGCGACGGCAAACGAGCGCTGGAAAAGCCTGTGCAGCACCGTGCCGAGCGTTCCGGCCGACTCGGCGGCGCGCGCCGCTTCCTTCATCTGGCCGAGGATCTGCGGCTCGCCGAGCACCATCGAGTCCAGCCCCGAAGCGACCCGGAACGCGTGACGTACCGCCTGTTCCTTGTGGAAGGTATAAAGGTACGAGGCGAGCTCGCCGGGGCCCAAGCGGTGATACTGCGCGAGCCACGCGGCGACGGCCTGCGGTTGCTCGCTCGAGACGTACAGCTCGGTGCGGTTGCACGTCGAAAGGATCGCCGCCTCCTGGGCGAGGCCGCGCTTCATCTCGGCGAGCGCCTCGCGCAGGCGC
>VBBY01000183.1 GCA_005881595.1 Betaproteobacteria bacterium
CCGAGAGCGGGGCTCGTGGCGCGGCGTTCAAAGGTTATCCCGTAGAATCGGCGGGCCCTATTCTAAACAACAATGACGCGCATTCTCTTCGTAAAAACATCGTCTCTGGGCGACGTGGTGCAGAACTGCCCGGCGGTGAGCGACGCGGCGCGAATGCTGCCGGGCGCGCAGATCGACTGGGTGGTCGAAGAGCCGTTCGCCGGCATCGCGGGGATGCACGCCTCGGTGCGCCGGGTCATTCCCGTGGCGTTGCGCCGCTGGCGCAGGGCGCTGTGGAGCCCGGCGGTGTGGGGCGAGTTGCGCGCGTTCCGGCGGGCGCTCACGGCCGAGCGCTACGACGCGGTGATCGACTCGCAGGCGCTCCTGAAGAGCGCGGCGATATGTTTCTGGGCCGCGGGCACCAGGCACGGCATGGATGCGGCGAGCGCGCGCGAGCCGCTCGCCGCGCGATTCTATGACGTGCTGCACACGGTGTCGTGGCGCCTGCATGCCGTGGAAAGAAACCGCCGGCTTACCGCCGAAGCGCTCGGTTTTGCTTTAGATGAAGACGTGCGCTATGGCCTGCGCGCCGAAGGCGCTTCGCCGCTCGAGCAGGACTCGAGCTATGCGGTGTTCCTCACCATGACCAGCCGCAAGGACAAGCTCTGGCCCGAGTCGCGCTGGATCGAGACCGGGCGGGCGCTCGACATGCCCGTCGTGCTGCCTTGGGGGAACAACGCCGAGCGCAGCCGCGCCGAGCGCATCCGCGCCGCGGTTCCCCAAGCCATCGTGCCGCGGCGCATGGCGCTCGAGGAGCTCGCTCGGCTCTTCGTCCACGCGCGCGGCGTGATCGGCCTCGACACCGGCCTCACGCACCTCGCGGCGGCTCTGGGAGTGGCGACGGTCGGCATCTACTGCGGCTCAGATCCGGCGCTCAACGGGCTGTACGGCGCGCCGCAGGCGAAAAACGTCGGCGCGCCGGGGCGGGCTCCCGAAGCCTCCGAAGTGCTCAAGCAGTGCGCATGAGGAAGCTCTACACCGCGCTCCTGCGCCTTGCGCTGCCGCTCATCCTGCTGCGGCTCTGGTGGCGCGGGCGGCGCGAGCCCGGCTACCGCGAAGGCGTCCCGGAACGCCTGGGTCATTACGGCCTCGACGCGCCGCCGAAGCTCCTGTGGGTCCACGCCGTGTCCGTAGGCGAAGCGCGTGCGGCGGCTCCGCTGGTGCGCGCGCTCGCGCAGGCGTTGCCGGACCACCGCGTGCTCGTCACCTGCACGACGGCGGCCGGGCGCGAGACGGTGAAGCAGGTGTATGGGGAAACGGTCCTCGCCGCCTACCTGCCGTTCGACTTCCCGGAGCCAGTGCAGCGCTTTCTCGAGCACTTCCGGCCGCGCCTCGGCGTGCTGATGGAAACCGAGGTCTGGCCGAACCTGCTCGCCGGCTGCGCGCAGAACGGCGTGCCGGTGCTGCTCGCCAACGCCCGCATGTCGGAAAAATCGGCGCGCGGCTATGCGCTCTGGAGCGCGCTCACGCGGCCGGCGTTTGCCGTCCTGGCCGCGGTGTGCGCGCAAAGCGCCGCCGACGCCGAGCGCCTGCGCGCGCTCGGCGCGCGCGACGTCGAAGTGACCGGCAACCTCAAGTTCGACGTCTACCCCGACGCCGCGCAGGTCGCCGCCGGCCGCGCCTGGCGCGCCGCGCTTGGACGCCCGATTCTGCTGCTCGCGAGCACGCGGGAAGGCGAGGAAAAGCTGCTCCTGGATGCGCTGCCGGCGTGGGACGGCAAGCTCCTGGTCGTCGTCGTCCCGCGCCATCCGCAGCGTTTCGAGGAGGTCGCACAGCGGGTGCAATCGCGCCGGACCCGCACTGAAATGCCGGGTCACGGCGACAAGTTCCATCTGGGAGACACGATGGGCGAGATGCCGTTCTACTTCGGCGCCTGCGATGTCGCGGTGATCGGCGGCTCCTTCATGCCGCTCGGCGGGCAGAACCTCATCGAGGCGCTTGCCGTCGGCGCGCCGGTCGTGGCCGGCCCGAGCATGTTCAACTTCGCGGACGCGACGCGCCTCGCCGTGGAGGCCGGCGCGGCCCTCCAGGCTTCAGATGGCGGCTCGGCGATCCGCACTGCGCTCGGGCTGATTGCGGACCAGTCTCGACGCCGGCGGATGGGCGAGGCAGGAAAGAAGCTCTGCGAGGCGCACCGCGGCGCGACCGAGAAACACTTAAAACGTGGTCTGTCCCTGATTAAAAGCTGAGGGCGCGGTTGACTTCTTCGAGGTCTTGGTCGCGCAGGCTGCCGGCGGCGGCCTTGAGGCGCAGCTGGTTGAGGATCGCGTTGTAGCGCGCCGTGGAGAGGTCGCGCCGGGTGGAGAAGAGCTGCTGCTGGGCGTTGAGGACGTCGATGTTGATGCGCACGCCCACCTCGTAGCCGAGCTTGTTGGAGTCGAGCGCGCTTTGCGAGGAGACGAGCGCCTGCTCGAGCGCGCCGACCTGGGCGATGCCGTTGATGACCGAGAGGTAGGTCTGCTGCGCGGTGAGCGCCGCCTGGCGGCGCGCGTTCTCCAGGTCGTCTTTCGCCTTCAAGTGCAACGCGGCCGCTTCGCGCTCGCGCGAGCTGATCGCGCCGCCCTGGTAGAGCGGCAGGGCGAACTGCAAGCCGATCTGCGTGGTCGTGACATCCGAGCCCACCGGGCTGGTGACAGTGGCGCTCTGCCCGGTCTTGCCGTAGGTGGCGATGAAATCCAGCGTCGGCAGGTGAGCGGCGAAGCTGCGCTTCGCTTCGAGCCTGGCGACCTCGGTGGTCGCTTCCTGCAACGCGACCGGATAGCTCTGCTTCTGGGCGAGATCGACCCAGTCCTGCATGTTGTTCGGGTTGGGCGGCGCGAGGCGCACGTCTGCACGCAGCGGCGCCAGCTCCGCGTATTCCTTGCCGTTGAGCGCCTGCAGCGCGCGGCGCTTGTTCTCGAGGTCGTTCTGCGCCGCGATCTCCTGCGCCACGATGAGGTCGAAGCGCGCCTGCGCCTCGTGCGTGTCGGTGATGGTCGCGGTGCCGACCTCGAAATTGCGCTTGGCCTGGGCGAGCTGCTCGGAAATCGCCGCTTTCTGCGCGCGCGCGAGCCCCAGCGTGTCCTGCGCCGAGAGCACATCGAAGTAGGCCTGCGACACCCGGACGATGAGGTCCTGGCTCGCCTGGCCGAAGGCGGCCTCGGCCTGGCGCACCTGCTGCTCCCCCTGCTCGAACTGGTACCAGTTCTGCAGGCGGAAGACCGG
>VBBY01000010.1 GCA_005881595.1 Betaproteobacteria bacterium
TGGTTGTCCACCGTGAGCAGCTCGCCGGTTGCGAGCTTCACTTTCTGCTCGCGGTCGTAGGCCTCGACCGGGAGCCGCTCGCCCGAGCGCAGCCGCTGCATCACGCCGGGCAGGTTGTCCTGCGGGATGGTGAATACCACCGTGATCGGCTGCAGCTGCGTGATGACCACGAGCCCGTTCGCGTCGCCCGAGCGCACGATGTTGCCCGGGTCGACCAGACGCAGCCCCAGGCGGCCGCCGACGGGCGCGGTGATGCGCGCGTAGGCGAGCTGCAGGCGCACGTTGTCGACCTGGCCCTGGTCGGCCTTGACCGTGCCCTCGTACTGGCGCACCAGCGCCTCCTGCGTGTCCACCTGCTGCTTGGCGATCGAATCCTGCGTATACAGCGTGCGATAGCGCTCCAGGTCGATGCGGGCGTTGGCGAGCAGCGCCTGGTCGCGCGCCATCTGGCCCTCGAACTGGGCGAGCTGAGCCTGGTAGGGGCGCGGGTCGATCTCGGCGAGGAGGTCCCCTTCCTTCACGAGCTGCCCTTCTCTGAACAAGACCCTGATCAGCCCGCCGTCCACCCGGCTGCGCACGGTCACCGTCTTGAGCGGCGTCACCGTGCCGAGGCCGTTCAGATAGATGTTGATGTCGCCCGCCCTCGCCGCCGCCGCGAGTATCGGGGTCGGGCCGCGCCGGCTGGGCCGCTGCTGGATGTCGCCCGGTTGGAGCAAAAAAACGCTCGCCCCGCCCGCCGCGAGCGCGAGCACGGCAAGCCCCATCCAGGCGAGCCGCCGTGGACGGCGGGCTGTTGCCGGCTTCTCGGTGAACGGATATCTCATTTCCATTTGTTATTGTGCGCCCATCTTCCACGCATGCTCGATCTGCACCTCGAGCTCGGGATACTTCGGGCGCCACCCGAGCGTCTCGACGGCCCGGGTCGGGTCGGCAACCAATTGCGGCGGATCTCCGGGCCTTCGCGATACCACGTCCGCGGCAATTCGACGCCCGGTTACCCGTGTCGCGGCTTCCAGCACGTTTTTAACGGATGCCCCTCGGCCGGTTCCGAGGTTGAACCTGTCGGATGCCCCCCGCTGTTCCAGGAACCGCAACGCGCCGACGTGTGCGTCGGCAAGATCCGCCACATGAACGTAATCCCTGACGCAGGTGCCGTCCGGAGTCGGGTAGTCTCCACCATAAACCGCCACCGACGGGCGCTGCCCAAGCGCGGTGCGAAGAACCAGCGGAATCAGGTGCGTCTCCGGATCATGGTCCTCGCGGATCTCTCCGTGCGGATCCGCACCCGCCGCGTTGAAGTACCGTAGGCAAACGGATTTGATCGCGTGAGCCGCATCGAAATCTTCGAGTATACGCTCCACCATCCGCTTGCTCGCCCCGTAAGGGTTGACGGGGTTCTGCGGATGCGTCTCCTTGATGGGCAGGCTTTGCGGCACGCCGTACGTCGAGCACGAGCTCGAGAATACGATCCTGTCCACCTCGTGATCGCGCATGGACTCAAGCAGCGTCACGGTTCCGCACAGATTATTGCGATAGTACTTTCCCGGATTTCCCACCGACTCCCCGACGTAGGCGAAGGCGGCGAAATGCATCACCGCCTCGGGCCGGTACTTGCCCAATACCTCGTCGAGGCGGACTCTGTCGAGAATGTCGCCTTTCTCCAGCGGGCCCCAACGGACAGCCCATTCATGCCCATGGACGAGATTGTCATAGGCAACCGGAGTGTAGCCGGCCGCTGCGAGCGCCTTGCACGCGTGGGACCCGACATAGCCGGCGCCGCCAGTAACCAGTACATGTCTCGCCACCGATACGTCCTTCCGCTAACGCCTAAAATCACGATCCCGAAAGTACGAGATCGTTCACCGCTGGCCTTCGTCCAGCGCCAAAGTACGAGATCGTTCGCCGCAGGCCTTCGTTCAGCGCAACTTTGGGTTCCCACTGGAGCATTTGCTTGGCCAATGAAATGTCCGGCTGCCGCTGCATGGGGTCGTCGCTCGGCAGGGGTTTGAAGACGATCTCGGATCTGCTGCCCGTGTTTGCGATCACCTTCCGGGCAAGCTCGAGGATGGTGAACTCCTGCGGGTTCCCGAGGTTGACCGGGCCGGTGAAATCGTCGGAAGTCGCCATCAACCGGACGAAAGCGTCGATGAGATCATCGACATAACAGAACGAGCGCGTCTGCTTGCCGTCTCCGTAGACGGTGATGGGCGCGCCCTTCAAGGCCTGCTCGATGAAATTGGACACCACGCGCCCGTCGTTCGGGTGCATGCGAGGGCCGTACGTGTTGAAAATGCGCGCGACCTTGATCCGGAGCTTGTGCTGGCGGCGATAGTCGAAAAAAAGCGTCTCGGCGCAGCGCTTGCCTTCGTCGTAGCAGGAGCGCAGGCCGATGGGGTTGACGTGGCCCCAGTAGTCCTCCGTCTGGGGATGGACGGTGGGGTCGCCATAGATTTCGCTCGTGGATGCGTGAAGAATTTTCGCTTTCGTTCGCTTCGCCAGGCCCAGCATGTTGATCGCGCCGTGTACGCTGGTTTTGGTGGTCTGGACGGGATCGTACTGGTAATGGATCGGGGACGCGGGGCAGGCGAGATTGTAGATTTCATCCACTTCCACGTAGAGCGGGAAAGTCACATCGTGGCGCAGCAGCTCGAAACGGGGATTCCCGATGAGATGGGCGATGTTGTCCTTGGTCCCGCTGAAGAAATTGTCGGCGCAGAGCACGTCGCAGCCGTCGGCGACCAGCCGGTCGCAAAGGTGCGAGCCGAGGAATCCGGCGCCGCCGGTGACGAGGACCCGTTTATGATTGGTGATTTTTTTCATCGAGTACTGGGCGCCATGCCTCGAACCAGCGCGCGATTTCGGCCAACTCGACGGGGACCCACTCGGCGCCGTCGTGCAGCCAGGCCATGGCGGCCCAGGCCACCCGGATCGCGAAGCGCGCGTACTCCGCGGTCTCGAACAGCACGTTGAGCTCCCGTTCCGCAGGCAGCCGCCAGCCCGCCACGGCCACTGCCTGGCGGTAGTGACTCAGGAGCCATGGCCGCTCGGCTGGTGAAAATCTCATGAGGAACGTCGAGAGGTCGTAGCTGAACGGCCCGACCCCCACATGATCCCAGTCGATGAGCCGCACACGGGTGCCGTTGCCTGTGGCCGTCACGAACGCGTTTGCTCGCCACAGGTCGCCGTGCAGGAGCGTGTCCGGTCCCCCCGCTTCCTTCAGGACCTGTGCCCTCCGGGGAGCGTCCGTGAGCGCGTGGTACAGCCGATCAAGCAGACGGTCTCGTAGCGCCATCGTCTTTGCCGACGGCTGGAAGGCAGCCCGCGGCAGCGCTTCGAGACCCCGGATGGCGTCGGCGACGTTTGACATGAAAAAGGACAAGCCAAGGTCCTTGCTGTGGTGGCGGACCTCCGGCAGCAGCGGGTGCCCAGCGGCGCGCATGTGCAGCTCGGCCACCAGCTCGACCGCCGACTCGAGGCGCGAACGTTCCGGGCATCGGTCGAGGGTCTCGTCGCCGAGATCCTCATAGATCTGCCACACCCAGCGGCCCTGCCGCTCCGCCGCCGTCGCCAGCAAGGGGGCACAGCGGTCGCCCAGCCCGATGGCCGGGAGCCAGCGTTCGGCGACCAGCCGGTTGAGTTGCGCGATCATCGGCTCACTGCGCTTGAGGATCAAGGAGCGTGGCCCAGGGCCCGGCCCGAAATCGACCCGGTACACTCGACGCTTGAGCTGTGTCAGGGCGATCGTCGGCGCGTCGGCCTCGGCGCCCCCCAGGAGCGCCTGCAAGGCTTCGAGCAGCTCGGTAGCACCGGGCTCGCCGCTACGTTCCAGCGCGTGGCGAAGCTCTGTAGTGTGATCGATGGCGAGGTTCATATCGCTACGCTGGATGGCCCACACGCTCGGCCAGGGCCTGCTCGAGCACACGCCCCGCGACGCGACGCGCGTCGAAATATTCCTCGGCCAGCGCGCGCGCCAGACGGCAGTGGCGCTCGTAGTCGGACTCCACCTGGGCCAGCGCGCGCACCGCCTCGTCCATGTTCCGGAACCGGAAGAGGCCGTCGGCATCGGGCAAAAAGCGGCTGGGACCCGTGTGCTGTACCACGGCCGGCTTCCCGCTGGCCAGATAGCAGGCAGTGCGGTCGCTGACCCAACCGGTCGCCAGTCTGACGTAGGTTGGCTTGGCGCAACTGAACTCACCTCTCGATCGCTGGATGTAGGAGCGGTACTGCTCAGGCGTCGCGCTGACATCCCAGGCCTCACGAATCTTCCAGCCCAGGGTTTCCAGACGGACGCGCCATTCCTCGTAGTTGCGTCCGAGGCAGATTGCGTGCTCGAGGGGGACCGGGGTGTGAGCCGGCAGTTGCGCGTACTCCAAGAATGCGGAAAGCTTGTCTCCGCTGACCTGCTCGCCGCCCAAGCGGACTGACCCGCCCCACCAGTGGGCCACGGTCGTGTACGCGGCACCGGACTCCGCCGGGGTCTGAGGCCATTCGGGGAGGAACACCGGCGGTGGCGTGTAGTGCCACCGCAGGCCGCAGTCGGGAAACGGCGCCGCTGGCGTGCCCACCGTCTCTCCCACCGTGAAATAGATGTCGTGCGGTGCCACATTCAGCTCGCCTGTGGTCATCCAGGTCTGCAGCAGCCCTGGGTCAGTGTCGACGAATGCGGAGCGTCGGAAGCGGCGCACCACGGGTGAGGGTAAGGAGTGCCACAGGTTCAGCAGCAGGTCGGCCTCAGCAGCAGCGTCCAGGTCCAGGCAGCCCTCGACAAGGTCGCGCGGAAGCGGCTTGTCGTTCAACGGGAAGAACGCGATCGCGTCCGCGAAGCCATAGGGCTCCAGTCGCTCCTTCAGGGTGGCGATGCACTCACGCACATCGGTGCCGTACCGCCGCCGGCGGCGCGAGTTCGCCCTGTCGTTAAGGTCAACGCCCTCCAACCAGATGACGCGGCATCCGGCGGCGCGTAGGGCGAGGGCCCAATTCAGATACACCCAGAAATGGCCGCCGCCCCGCGGGTACTCGATCGTCTGCGCCGGGGCGAGGCAGATTGTGTCGCTCACCGGACTCCCTCTGTTGGCACCGCCTCGGCGGGAATAGCCGACTCGAACAGCGGCTGTCCTCGTGCTGCACGCTCCGCCGCGGCATAGAGGTACTTGGCCAGACGCAGCGGCGCGTCTGGGACGCTCTTGAACCCAGGGAAGCTGTTCATGTCCACCACGTACGGGGTCCCGTCGCTTTCGATGATGTCCACGCCGTAGAGGTCGATGCCGAACGCCTGTCCGCAGCGACGGGCGATCTCGCACAGCTCCGGCGTGGGCGTGAAAGGCTCTCCATCTTTCTCCGCGTCCGTCCGCCGCGGGAAGACCTTCTTCACGCCGAAGATCCGGCCGCCGATTGACGACATCTTCCGATCGGGGCCCTGCGGCGGGTGGTAGCGCTGGGCAAACACGGGCTCTTTGCCGTGCGGCACTTCCGCGAGCTCAACGGCGCTCCGGATGATGCGGATGCCGTAGCCGCCCGTTCCCTGGTACGGCTTCACAATGAGTGGTCCCGCCTCAAGAAGCGGTGCCAACTTGTCGGGGTGCGTCGTCACATATGTCGCGGGCGTGGACACTCCGGCGGCCTGCAGGATCCGGGACATGACGATCTTGTCGCGCAACGCCAGGGACACCGGATACGGATTCACGATCGCAGCGCCCTGGGCGTGCAGCACTCCGGCCAGGCTGAGGGCGAGGCCGCTTTGCTGCTTCAAGACGTACAGGTCGTGCTCGACGCGCACGGTGGACAGGTCGGTCACCCCTGCCGCCGGGTGGATGAGATCGACAACCGCCCCGAATTCCTCGAGCGCCCGAATGACAAGCGGGATGTAGCTCCCCGTCTGCGGACTGAATGACCGCGCCAGGAATCCGATTCGCAACTTTCTCATCTCCCCAACACCTCCCGCCACCGCGGCGCGCGGTCTCCAGGGTGAGATAAACCGGACTTGGCCAGCCCCGGGAGGTCCCGGAACCCGATGAGTTCAATCTCCCGCTGGCGGATCGCCTGCAGCACCCTCTCATCGCACAGCGTCCTCAGCTCCACCTCGCGCTCCGCAGCGTAGCTGGAACGAAATCCGGCCTCTACATAGCCGGGATGGCAGGCCAGCTCGGTCACGCCATCCCGGACCTCCTCGTCCAGCACGCGAAGGAGCCCTTCGACCCCGATCTGCTCGAGATGGGTATCGCCACCCCACTGCCCGTAGAACTTTGAGACATGGCGGATCTCGGAGTGACCCCGCACTGGCACCGCGCTGCGCCGGGCCCACGCAAGCACGTGAGGTAGCACCTGCGGATCATGGTGCACGTTGTGGTGCGAGTCCAAGTGGGTGGGGAGGGCGCCGACGAGCTCCAAGAACCGCGCGACCTGCCGCTCGATCTGCGCGTGGACGCGTTCGGGGTCGTCCGTGGCGAGCTCTAGATGCAGCCCCAGGCTCAGGACCGGGCACTCTCGCGCGAGGGCGGCCGCCGCTTCGCTCGCCGGTCTGTTCACCAGGAGGCTCGCGCTCGTAAGCATCCCGCAATGGTGTGCCTCGATGATGCCCAGGTTGATGCCCGGACTCATTCCGAAGTCGTCCCCGGTGATGATGAGCCACTTCATGAGCGTGTCCCCCTTGCCTGCTGCCTCCTCTGACCAATCTGCTCCCGCCATGGCCTGCTCTAGAACGCGGGCGACGACGTGGCGGGAGTCGAACTCCTCGGCAAGCGCGCGGGCGAGCCGGGAATGGTGCTCGTAGTCCGACTCCACGGCGGACAACGCCCGAGCGGCTTCGTCCAAGTTCCGGAAGCGGAAGAGGCCCTTGGCATCCGGCAGCAAGCGGCTTTTGCCCGTGTGCTGGACGACGGCCGGCTTGCCGCTGGCCAGGTAGCAGAGGGTCCGGTCGCTGATCCATGCGTTTGCGAGGGTCATGCAGACCGGCTTGGCGCAGCTGAACTCTCCCCTCGACCGCTGGATGTATGCGCGGTACTGCTCCGGCGTCGCGCTCACCTCCCAGGCCTGGCGGATCTTCCACCCGAGAGGTTCTAGACGGGTCCGCCAATGTTCGTAGTGCTCGACCAGGCAGACGGCCAGCTCAAGCCTTACGGGTGTCCGGGACGGGAGGTCCTTGTATTCCAGGAACGAGACGTACTTCTCCTCGTTGATGGTCTGTCCCCGGAACTCGAATGTGCTTCCCCACCAGTGGGCGACCGTCGTGTACGGCGCGGTCGGATCCACCGGGATGGGCGGCCACTCGGGCAGGAAGACAGGCGGCGGCGTGTAATGCCAGCGGAGGCCGCAGTCGGGGAAGCGGGCCGCCGGGGTCCCGACGGTCTCGCCGATGGTGAAGTAGATGTGGTGCGGCGCCACTCGGACGTCTCCCCTCGTCATCCAGATCTGCAGCAGCCCTGGGTCGGTGTCAACGAACGCGGAGCGTCGGAAGCGGCTCACCACGAATGCGGGGAGGGAATGCCACAGGTTGAGCAGCAGGTCGGCCTCGGCGGCCGCGTCGAGGTCGAGCGCGAGCTCGGCCAGGTCACGCGGCAGGGGTTCGTCGTTCAACGAGAACAGCGCGACGGATTGCGCCAAGCCGTATGGCTTCAAGCGGCCCTTGAGGGTCGCCACCTTCTCTCGGCGGTCGTGCTCGGGATCGCGGGGGTCGATCCCTTCCAGCCAGATCACCCGACAGCCCAACGCCCGCAGGCCAAGGGCCCACTGGAGATACACCCATAGGTGTCCGCCACCCTGGGGATACGCGAGGGTCCGGGCCGGCGCGAGGCAAATCGCGGTGCTCATGATCCTCGGTTCGCGGTGGTCCGCTCGGCAGCGTGAGCGGACATCGAACGCCCGTTCCAGCCCAGGGCATTCAGGGCGTGCGCCATTTCCGCGTCGTAGACCCGCATGGTGTTGACGGACGCCGAAGCCCACTCGTGACTGAGGCCGTTCGATTCCCAGGACAACGCGGCCAGCGCCCGGAACACGGTGCCGCAGTAGGCCAGTTGCCGCAATGCCTCAGCGCTCGCGTTCGGCCAGCGCTCGCGGACCCTTGACCAGTAGGTCGGAATATCGGGATTCGCCGACAGCTTACTGGCGGGCACCGCCACCTGGGCCAGGTCGACTGCAGGAACGCCCCACCCCGCGTCTGCCCAGTCGAAGACGTCGACGATGGTGTTCCCGTTCGCCGATCGAATGCGCAGGTTCTTTCCATTGAAATCGCCGTGCACCAACGTCTGCGGCACGTCGTCGCAGATTTCCTCCATTCGGTTCCAGTGCGCCGCCAGATCGTCGAGACGAGCTTGGATCCCTTCGATGAAGAGGACGTCGTCTGGCGACAGGACGGGATTGTCCAGATGCTGCTGCGTCAATTCGCGGGCCGCCCTCAAGTAGACGAGGTAGCGTCCCGGGCCCCCATCGGGGAGCCGCCCCCCGGCGGCAACACCGGCCGCCGAGGTGTGAAGCAGCCCGAGCCACTGGGCGGCCTGGGTACAATGCTCGGCCAGGAGGTTCGAATAGTGGACGCCGGTGGCCTCCTCCAGAAAGAGCCAGCAGTCCTCGGCGTCCGGGTCCGCAAGGAACCCGTAGTAGCGGAGCGACGGGACGGTCACGCGAGGGAGAATCTCCTCATAGACGGTGCGCTCAATGAGGGCGTCCGCTTTCCGGTACCGCTTGGCGATCACCGCAGAGCCGTCCGGGCCCGCGCCCTGTAGCCTGTAGACCTTTCGCCGCCTGCCGATCCGCAGGGTCGTGATCCCTCGCGGCTCGTCATGGGGATACAACTGACACCAGGCGTGAACGGCCGGATGGCTCATGAGGGTTGACTGCCGCTCACGACCTGCGGCCGGCCCGGCGATCGGAACGACCATGGGAGCGGCGCGGGTCGTATCGCGGATCAGGCGGCCATTCTCAAGCACGACGAGCGTCGTGCAGCGCTCCAGCAGCCGCGGGCGATGGGTGATCAGGATCACGGTGCGGCCGCGCATCAGCCGCCGGATCGCCTCCACGATCGCCGCCTCCGCCTCGTCATCGACGGCGCTCGTCGGCTCGTCCAGGATGAGCACTGGGCTGTCCTTCAGGAAGGCGCGCGCAATGGCGATGCGCTGGCGCTGGCCGCCCGAGAGTTGGACGCCGCGCTCGCCCACCTGGGTGTCATAGGCCTGAGGGAGCCGGACGATGAACTCGTGGGCGTTCGCTGCCTGCGCCGCCGCGACCAGGTCGCTCTCGCTGGCCCCCGGCCTGGCGTAAGCGATGTTCTCAGCGATGCTGGCCGAGAAGAGCACCGGGTCCTGAGGTACCACCGCGAACTGCCGGCGCAGATCCTCAAGCCTGAAGTCGCGGAGGTCGACGCCGTCGAGCAGGATCTGCCCCGCCGTCGGGTCGTAGAACCGGGTCAGCAAGCTGATCAGCGTGCTCTTGCCTGCGCCGGACGCGCCCGCGATTCCCAGGCGCGTGCCCGGCTCGATGTTGAACGAGATGTCGTGCAAGACCGGACGATCCTTGCCGTAGGCGAAGGAGATGTTGCGAAACGCGATGGCGCCGCTGGCCCGTCCGAGTGGCCGGGCATTCGGTCGCTCCTCGACATCTGATGGCTCGTCGAGCAGGGCAAAGGCCCGCTCGGCACTCGCCAGATGGAGCTGGAGGGTTGCGGCCTTCCGGCTGATCGTCCTCAGGGGCTCATAGAGCTGGTTCATGTAAGCCATCACCATGAGCAGCTCGCCCAGGGTGAGCACCCCGGCGCCGACGTGGCGGACGCCGATGAGGAGCACCGCGGCCATTCCGGCAGCAGTCGCGAGCCCGACCAGGACGTTGAAGCTGCCTTCCAGGCTGGCGAGTCGCAGCCGAACCTTCACGCCTTCCGTGGAGCGGCGGATGAAGCGCTCCTCTTCCCGCGCTTCCTGGCCGAAGGCCTTGACGACACGCAGGGCCCCTAGAGCCTCCTGCACGATCGACATGGTGGAGCTCTCGAGCTTCTTCGCCTCTCGCGAGTGCCGGCGCAGACGTCGGCGGAAGATCCGCCCGGTCACGACCAGACCCGGCGAGATGGCGAGAGCGATCAGGGCCAGTTGCCAGTCGATCCGGGTCATGACGTAGGTCATCCCGACGAGCGTGACAGTGGCGGAGATGAAAGGGATGACGCTCTCGATCAGGACGTACTGGATCGCCGTGGCGTCGTGTTGGATCCGGTAGGTGGAGTCGGCCGTGCCTCTGGCGTCGTGGTAGGCCAGGGAGAGGCGCTGGACGTGGCGGAAGAGCCGCGCCCGGAAGCTCTGGACCAGCTTCTCCCTGACGTAGGCTTGCAGCAGCGTGTTGGTCATTCCCTGGAGCTGGCGCAGCAGTGCGACTGTCACCAGGAGGCCCACGGCGATGGCCAGCAGGGTGGCCGGGGAACGCGCGATGGCGTCGGGCACGAACGGGGCGATGACGTGCGGGAGCGGATGCGAGCCGATCACGCTGTCCACGGCGATCTTGAGCGGTAGCGGAGTCAGCAGCGACAGCGGACTCGACAGCAGGCTGAGCAGGAATAAGGCGACGACATGCGGCCAGTAGGGTCGGGCCTGACTGAGCAGCCGCCGGTACAGGACGACGTCGCCCATCACGCACCTCCCTTATGGAGTCGTCTCAGGCCTCGGGTGATCGTCGCCATGGCGGCCGTGCTCTGCTCGAGCGTGCGCAGCGCGAGCAGCAGGGCGCCAAGGCCAAGGACTGCGGCGGCCGGCCAGGCGTGGTCGTGAAGCGCGCCAAGGGCGAGCGCCGCAAAGCCGACGGTGACGATCGGGCTCCATGCCGGGACGTCGGGCCACAACCGAAGGCGCACGAATTGCCCGCCGCCGTGGTCTTCGACCCCCATGAGCAACCGTGCGGCCCCAAAGAACCCGCACCGCACCTCCAGGTCCCAACGGTCGTGCTCGCCGCCGCGGAGCACACAGCCGCCCTCCATCTGGAGGGCGGCTGCGATCGAATTGAGCCGCTGGTCCGGAGCCTGCCAGTGCTCGCTCCACGTGGAGGTCGTCACGGGCCAGAGCGGTGCTGGTTGTGAAGCGCCGCGGCAGCGCCAGGGAGTGAGGCCCTCTTTGAGCCGCCCGCGCAGGCGGGCGAGAGGCTGAACCAGATGGAGCGCTGCCGTCAACAACCGCCGCTTCAGCAGGGCCGCTCTTTTGGGCGGCGAGTCCGGGAATGAAGCGTGGGCGGCGCTCAGGCCAGCCTGCGCCAGCGGTAGCAGGGCGGCGCCGACAAGCAACGGCAGCACAAGGGTGAGTGGGCTCCAGACGAAGCTTAACGCCGACAGTCCCATCAGGAGCGCGAACGCCAGATACCATTCCGGCATCAGTGGCAGCGAGCCGAGCAAGCTGGGCGCGGGCTCATAGAGCGACTGATACGGCGCGAGGCCCCAGATGCCGTGGTAGACGCGCGCCCGGCGCCACGGGAGCGCGCGTGTCAGCCCGTTGCCGTAGATACGCCCGGCCCAGCGCACGTGCCCGGGGCCGTTGTACTTCTCGGGCCATTTCCGCTCCAGCATCGCCTCTGCCCGGCCGTACCCGGTCTGCTGTTTCCAGTAGGTGCGCAGCGAGTTCCGGCGGTGGTGCCAGACCATGGCGGCAGGGCTGAAGCCCAGCGTCCAGCCCCGCTCCTGCAGCCGCCAGCACACGTCCACGTCGTCGCCGGCGGTGCGGAACTGCGGATCGAACCCGCCGACCGCTTCGAGGCAGTCTTTGCGGAACGCCATGTTGCACCCGGGGATGTGCTCCGCCTCGCAATCGCTGAGGAGGACGTGAACCGGCCCGCCGGGCGCGCGTGCGATGCACTCGGCGATCGGTCCGTCGCCCGGCGGAGCGAGGTTCGGTCCACCCACGGCGGCGTGCGGCGTGCTCAGGAACCTGGCCGCGAGGTAGGCGAGCCAGTGTGGGTCGGGGTAGGCGTCGTCGTCGATGTAGGCGACGATCTCGCCGGTGGCCGCTTTCAGGCCCGTGTTGCGCGCATTGGACAAGCCGCGGTTCTCGGTCCGGATCAACCGGCAGTCGTATTGGCACGCGATGGCGGCGGTCGAGTCAGTGGATCCGTCGTCCACCACGATGACTTCGTAATTCGGGTAGGCGAGTTGCTCCAATCCATCGAGGCAGTCGCGGATGGTGCGCGCGCCGTTGTACGAGCACACGACCACCGAGATCCGGGGCCACTGGAGGTTCGCCGAGAACGGCACCTCGGCGAACGCTTCTTGTACCGCGTGCAGCGCAGGCTTGGGCGAGCGGTCGGCGCGCGTGAGGCCGAAGGCCCAGTCCTCCACGTCGTGGCCATGGCGGTACCACTCGTCGGTCCAGGCGAACACGAACACGCCGGCGCATCCGGCCGCGAACGCCGTGCGCACCTGCCAGTCGAGCGAGCGCGCCTGGACGCCCTCGCCGTTGCGCAGGCCGTCGAGCCCGAGCTCGCTCATGATGAGCGGCCGGTCCCCGGCGATATTCTGCAGGCGCGCCAGGTACGCCTCGAACCGTTCCTGCGACTCGAGGTAGACGTTGAAGCACACGAGGTCGAGGAACGGCAGCTGGAGGTATTCTGTCGTGGGGTAGTTCACATACGTCACGAGCCCGCCCGGGTCCTCCTCCTTGATCACCCGGTACAGCCGCTCGAGGTAGCGCTCGATCTTTCGGCGGCCCAGCCAGCGCGCTATCGTCGACGGGATCTCGTTGCCGAGGGCGTAGCACAGCAGCGCCGGGTGCCCGGCGCACTCCCGGACCTTCGCGCGGACCAGCGCCTCGATGTCGGCCACACTCTTCTTCCGATCGATGAGAAAACCCAGGTATTGCTCGGCGGATAACCCCACCATGACCCGCAGGCCGTGCCGCCTGGCTGCGTAGAGGAGGGAACGGGGAGGCATCGTGTGCGGAATGCGGACGGTGTTGATCCCGTTCGCCGCCATCTGCGCGAAGTCGCGTTCAATGACGTTCGCGTCGTGGTACTCGTAGCCGCTGGCATCGGGTTGAAACGCCCCGTAGGTCACGCCGCGAACGTAGAACTTCTCGTCGCCGGCGAAGAGAAATTTGCCCCGCACGTGCGGCCGGGCGAGCGCCGGGACGCAGGTCGACGTGCTCGCACGGAAAATGTCGCGGGTGGTCGCCCGAGCGCTCGGCGCAGTCGTGGGCACGCTGGCTGGCGCCGCGATCGCCACGCTGGGCCCCTACACCGAGACCGGGGAATTTTGCCCGGGCGTCACGCTCACGGAAGATCGGCGGCGCATGCTCATACGTGCACCCGTTTCGGCTCCGTGCGGAAGGTCGCCTCCCCGCGGCCGAGGCTGTAGTACTCGAACCCGGCCGCCTGCATCTGCGCCGGCTCGAAGAGATTTCGCCCGTCAACGACGATCGGGGTTCGCATGAGTGAACCGACCCGGCCGAGGTCCAGAGACCGGAACTCCTCCCAGTCGGTTAGGATGACCAGCGCGTGGGCGTCCCGGACCGCCTCGAAGGCCGAATCCACATAGGTGAGGCGGTCATCGGGCGGATACAGCCTTTCGAGCTTCCGGGTGGCGGCGGGGTCGTAGACGCGCAGGCAGGCCCCGGCGCCGTGCAATCGGGGGACGACCCCGAGGCTGGGCGCCCCGCGAATGTCATCGGTATCCGGCTTGAACGCCACGCCGAATAGGGCGATGACCTTATTCCGCAGCACCCACAACGCCCGCTCGAGTTTCGCGAGAAGCCTGTCGACACGAGCGGTGTTGATGCGCTCGACCTCTCGGAGCATGCCGACATCGACGCCGTTGCCCTCAGCCACCCTGATGAGCGCGCTCAGGTCCTTGGGCAGACAGGAGCCGCCGAAGCCCAGACCCGCATTGAGGAAATGGCTGCCGATCCGGGGGTCGAGGCCGATACCTCTGGCCACGGTCGCCACGTCGACGCCGAGTTCCTCGCACAGGTCGGACACCATGTTGATGAACGAGATCTTGGTCGCGAGAAAGCTGTTGGCCGTCTGCTTGATCAATTCGGCGGTCGTGACGCTCGTGGAGACGATCGGGCAGTCGAAGTTGGGCTCGTAGAGGTCCAGCAGCAGCGATCGCGCGCGGTCGGTATCGGCGCCGATGACGATCCGGTCCGGCCGCAGGAAGTCGCGGACCGCCGAGCCCTCGCGGAGGAATTCCGGATTGCTGGCGACATCGAACTCATGCTCCGGTCCGGCCAGGCGCCGGATCGTGGTGTCGATCCAGTAAGCGGTCCGGGCGGGAACGGTGCTCTTCTCCACGATCAGCTTGTAGCCGTCCAGCTGCTGCCCGATGGTGCGGGAGACTTCCTCGACCTGGGAGAGGTCGGCCTGTCCGTCGGCTCGGGGCGGGGTGCCCACGCAGAGGAAGATGATTTTGGACGCGGACATGGCGTCCTCGGCCCGAGTGCTGAACCTGAGCTTGCCGGCCTCCAGGTTGGCGGTCAGCAATTCCTGCAGGCCGGGCTCATGGATAGTCGGCGTCCCGTCCGAAAGGCGGGCCACGATGTCGGGATCTTTGTCGATCGCCGTGACCGTGTGGCCCACCTCCGCGAGACCCACCGCCGTGACCAATCCCGCGTAGCCTGTGCCGAAGATTCCGACTCCCATGCCCACGGTCACACCTCCGATTGTTGGCCCCGCACCAGCGGCGGGATTACGAGTCTCTTGGGATGAGTGTTACAACCTCATCGCTTCATAGACACGAGCAAGACCTCCGCGAGGTTCCATCCTCTGCGTAGTCTGACCGGCCTATGTCCTTCGTACGGAGCCGCACCGCTGCTCCGCAACCACAAAGCAGTTACCATCAACTATGACCTGTCCACCTTCAATTCCTGAAAAGCCTGATTTCGCCCTCGGGAAGGTATTGCAGTCGGCTCAATGAAATGACGTACCGACATGTCGGTACGGATATATTTTTCTATACCGCTGGATATATATCTTGCGCAGAAGGACGGCTGCTGACGTCGAGCTTTTGAAAAAGGGGGTAACCCGTAGATAGTTCGCATGGCGTTTCCCCCTGAGAAGAGGGACGTATCGCATTTTGGTCACCGCGACACAATCAGGCGTCGGCATGAATTGGCGGGCACTGATACGATAGGTTCTCAGACTTTCCGCGGAGTCCCGTTCAGGAATCGGTGGAAAGGACGAGGCCCGCGCTCGAATCGCGGTTAACCCGACACGCCGCTAGGGACGGGTTGTGCACCGAAGAGCCGCTATGCCTCCAGCCTAGCAGCTTGCAGCGCAGATCCCCGGAAACGGCGCCTTTCCCGACGAGTAACCCGAGCACCGCGCGCCGAAAACCCAGTTCGGCACGCTGCCCGCGGGTCTCACGCGCCGGTCAGCGCGCGGTGCGCAGCGCGTACGTTCCAAATCTCGCCACGTAGAGCCGCGTCAGCGCGCCGCAGGCGACCGCGCCGACGATGAACGGGACCGTCGCCCACAGGAACAGCTCCTGCAGCGGCATCTTCATTCCGATCAGCACGCCGCCGACAATCGGGCCAAGCACCGATCCGACCCTTCCCACCCCGAAGGCCCAGCCGGACCCGTTCGAGCGCACCGAGGTCGGATAGATCATCGCCGAGGCCGCGTTCAAACCGAACTGCAGCCCTAGCACGCAGAACCCGGCGAGGAACACGATCGCCATCAGCGCCGCGGCGGAGGACAGTCCGACGTAGCCGAGCGCGCCGACGGCGAGGACCGAGCAAGCGAACAGGATCGTGACCGGCAGGAACCCCTTCGCGTCGATCGGGCGGGTGAGAGCGAGCCCGCCGACGGTGCCGCCGATCTGCACCAGCGCCGTCGCGATCGCCGCTTCCGAGGGCGGAAGTTTCGCTCCGGTGAGCAGTGTCGGCAGCCAGCTCAGCAGGAAATAGAATCCCATCAGGTTGCACGCGAAGCAGATCCAAAGCAGCGGCGTGATGAGCGCGAGACCGTCGGCAAACAGATACTTCGGATTGAAGCCCCGGTAGACCTTCTCGTCGGCGACCACCAGCCGGGTGGCCGCGTCGGGCGCGCGATCCGGTTTCAGAAGGGCGAGCAGCCGGTCCGCCTGCGCGCGGTCGTCCCTGACCACGACGTGCTTGAGCGACTCCGGCAGCTGCAGGGCGGCGCCGACCGCCATGAGAATGGGCAGCACGCCGCCGACGGCGAATATCGCCTGCCATCCGTACTGCGGCACCAGCCACACCGAGATCGCGCCCGGGACGGCACCGCCGAAGGTGATTCCGGTGAACATGACGATGATCAGCGTGGCGCGGAGGCGGCGCGGCGCGTATTCGGCGTTGAGCGCGATCAGGTTGGGGAGCAGGCCGCCGAGGCCGATGCCGGCGACGAAGCGCAGGTAGAAAAGCTCCCTGAGCGATCCGGCCCAGCAGGCGAGCAGGGTGAACGCGCCGAAGATCAGGCAGGAGCCGATGACGGCGATCTTGCGGCCGTAGCGGTCGCCGATGTACCCGAACAGGGGCGAGCCGATGAGGATGCCGAACAGGCTCGAGCTGAAGATCGGGCCGAGCTCGGCGCGGTTGGCGATGCCCCAGGTTTTGATCAGCTCGGGCGCCGCGAACGAGATCGCGGTGATGTCGTAGCCGTCGAACAGAACGATGAAGAACGACCAGATGACGAGGCTCGCATTGAACCGGTTGAGCCTGCGCTCGTCGATGAAGCGCGAAACGTCGAATTCCCCCGCCGATGCCATGCGCACCTCCTCCTGTTGCCGCTCCGGCTCAGGGCGACGCGCGATAGACGAGCTTTTCGAAGGAGCGCTCCCCAATGTGCTGGTCGAGACCCCAGCGCTTCACCTGCTCGAACACCCCGTCGAATTCCTCGCGCGCGATGGGCCTGTAGACGAAGCGCTCGCCGCGCGAAAAGCGGCTGAAGTCCCATTTTCGATCCTGGAACTCGGGCGGGACGCAGTGCCTCCACAGCGGCAGGTACTTCGGAAGATCGGCCTTGAGCGCCCGCTCGGCGCGCTCGAGCGCGTTGAGGTAGCCGCGCACGCCGTCCTTCGGCGCCGACTCGGGCACCCACCACAGCGTGTGGAACTCGTCGGCGATGATCTCGCGCAAGCCCAGCTGCTTCGCCATGTCGATCTGCGGCGGCAGGAGGCTCGCCGCCTCGATCTCGCGGTTGAGGAGCGCCGCAAGGCGCGCGCCGAAGCCGCCGACGTTCACGGTCTTGATGCGCTCGAGCGGCATGTACTTCTCCAGGCGGAACGGGACATTGAAATGGCTCCCCGCGCGCAACCCGACCGCGACCGGAACGTCCCTCAGGTCCTGGGGCTTGCGGATTTTCGACTCGGGCCGAACGAAGATCGACCACGGCGACACGCCGTGGCAGTCGGCGACCATCCGGCCCATGCCCGCGCTCGCGTTGCTGATGGTGCCCCACAGGCAGGCGCATTGTACGATCTGCTCGCCGCCGCCTTCGGTGTAGGGTTTGTCCTGGGGGCGCTGGAAATAGTCGTACCTTTTCCAGCTCGACTGCGTGCCGCGGAAGGTCTTCCAGTCGAGCTCGACGTCGATCCCCTCGTCCGCGTAATAGCCTTCTTCGAAGGCGACGAAGTCGTTGAGGCCCATGCCCTTCGGCGCGACCTTGACCCGCAAAAGATTGACGCTTGAAGCCATGTCCCCTCCACCACCCGCGGGAATTGCAAAAACTATACGCCAACGAGGGGAAGAAAAAACACCAGCATCACGTCTGCTTCACGGCGCGCGCGCAGGACCTGCAAGGGCTGAAGAAACACCTCGAGCAAAACGGAACGAAGCTCGTCGACGCGCCGAAGGAAACGCCGGGGAGGGCGTCTGGTTCCGCGACCCCAAGCGCGGCACAGCGTCGTAGCTGATTTTCCATTCATATTGGGATCGTCAGCGAACCCGCCGGCCCGGGCAGGTACTTGACTTTACCGGAAGGGGATGCTCCGAATGGACTACGTCGAGCCTAAGGCAAAGGCATGTTTTTTATCCCCCAAACCAGTATTTTGCCGGATGGCGAGCGCGAACTTGCGTTGCTACCCTCCAGCGGAGGCGTTGTGCCGCCGTACCGGCTAAGTGGAGCGCCAGCGGACGCACCTGTACGCAATCTCATCACCACGGAGAGCTCGCTTGCTTACCGCTTCCATCAAGCCGCACCTCTACATCCGTCTGCAGTCTCGGTGGGGAGGCAGGTGTTCGTGAAGCTCAGCTACCTCTGGCGCTTCTAGGGGGACGGAGCCGTGCCAGGGACGGGGCAGCAGAGGAAGGAAAAGCCGGACACGTCTCCGGGCGACGGCGACGTGCCGAAATTCGTGGAAACGCTCGAGCTCGCGCTGCGCGCCCTGTCCACGGCATCGGCTACGCTTGAGGAGCTGGCCGAAATCCGCAAGCTGCTCGACGGGATGCGCGCGTCGTCGGCGGTGCGCGCGGCCGACCCACTCACCCCGCCGCGGTCACACCGGCCGCCGCTCTTCGTTCGTGAGCCGCCCCTCCCTCGGATCGCCACGTATTCGCAAGGGATGCACGGGTTCGGACACATTCGCCGCAACGCCACCATCGCGCACGCGTTGCGAGGCGCGGGCACGCAGGCGGTGATCCTCATGATTGCCGAAGCGTGGCAAGCCGGCGCCATCCCGATGCCGCAAGGCGTGGATTGCGTGACGCTGCCGGGCCTGCGTAAGGAAGCCGATGGCGGCTTGAACGCCCGTTTCCTGGACATCTCCGACCAGGAGTTGATCACGCTGCGGAGCAAGCTGATTCGCAAAGCGCTCAAGACCTTCCAGCCGGACGTGTTTCTGGTGGACTACCTGCCCCTCGGCGCCGGGCGGGAGCTCGTCCGGACGCTCGAGCATATCCGCAAGCGCGGGCGCACGCGCTGTGTGCTGGGACTGCGCGAAGTGTTGCAGGATCCTGAGACCGTGCGCCGCACGTGGAGTACCGACGGCACCCTCGAAGCCATGCGGGACTACTACGACGCCATCTGGATCTACGGGGACCCCGCCGTGTTCGACCCCGTTCGCGAGTACGGCGTCTTCGACGGCGTGGCAAGCAAGGTGCGCTATACCGGCTACCTGGACCAGCGGCCGCGCCTCGAGTTTGCCGGCGCCCAAGCCGCGCAGGTGCTGGCGAACCTGCCGCCCGGCCGGCTCGCGCTCTGCGTCGTGGGCGGCGGTGTGGACGGCCATGCGTTGGCCGAGGCGTTCGTGGAGGCCGAGCTGCCTCCCGATACCACGGGCTTGGTCGTGACCGGGCCATACATGCCGGCGGAGCAGCGGCAACGCCTGCTCCACCGCGCCCAGCGGCACCCGCGCTGCGATGTGCTCGAATTCGTCCCCGATCTGGTACCGCTCATCGATCGGGCCGACCGGATCATCGCCATGGGCGGCTACAACACCATCTGCGAAGTGCTCTCGTTCGAGAAGCACGCCCTCATTGTGCCGCGCGTGCACCCCGAGCCCGAGCAATGGATTCGCGCACGACGCCTGCAGGATCTGGGGCTGATCGAGGTGCTGCATCCCGACGACTTGACCCCCCGCGCGCTGAGCGACTGGCTGACCCGCGATCTCGGGCGGCCCCCGGCCAGCCGCAGCCGCGTCGACGTGAGCGGTCTCACCCGGATCCCCGCTCTCCTCGCGGGGCTCCTGGGCGTGTCCTTCGATGCGGCGGCGCCCGTCGCCAGGGCGGCGTGACATGCCGGCGGCCCGGCCGGTCCGGAACCGTACGCTGCTGTTGTACGCGCAAGACAACCAAGGGCTGGGGCACGTCACCCGGACCCTGACCCTCGCCCGCCACGTCCTGGCGCGCCATCCGGACTGCATCGCCTACATCGCGACCAAGTCTCCGCTCGCCGGGTTCACGCTGCCCGAGCGCTGCGACTACATCAAGCTGCCCACCCTCCTCACCGCCGGCACCGTTCGGCCGACAGCAGCGGAAGAAGAAGCGGCGAAACAACACTTCCGGACGATCCGCGGTGCCATCTTGCGGGACGCAGTGCTCGGGCTGGTCCCCGACCTCGTGCTGGTGGATCACGAGCCCCTGGGCTCCAAGGGCGAGTTTCGCGATGGTCTGTGGGCTCTCAAGGCCAAGCACCCCGATACCAGGTTCGTCTTCGGCCTGCGCGACATCATGGATGACGCCGCGCGCATTCGTGCCGCCTGGGAAGAACTCGGCGTGTACGACGCGCTCGAGAACCTGTACGACGGCATCGCGGTGTACGGCTCCCCCGACCTCTACGATGTCGCGCAAGCCTATGCCATCCCGGCATCGGTCCAATCCAAGCTCCATTACTGCGGGTACGTCGTGCGCGCTCGGCCCGCGGTTGATCTTGGTGTGGTGCGCCGGCGCCTGGGACTGCCACCGAACGCCCCATTCGTGCTCGCTACGGTGGGGAGTGGCAGCGACGGGTATCCGGTGCTGGCCGCCGCACGGGAAGCCCTGGAGCGGTTGCAGGCGACGATTCCCGAGCTGTACGCGATCCTGGTGACGGGGCCGTTCATGCCGGCCACTCAGCAAGCGATGCTGCAGGCACGAGCCACATCCACTTGTCGCGTGGTGGCGGGCGCCGACACCTTCGAACTCATGGCTGCAGCCGACGCCGTGGTGAGCATGGGTGGCTACAACAGCGTGTGCGAAGCCCTTGCCATGGCGCGACCCCTGGTGATCGTGCCCCGAGCCACGCATAAGGTCGAGCAGCAGATCCGCGCCGAAACGCTGGCCGCGCGTGGGCTGGCCCAGTGCATTCACCCCAAGGACTTGACCGGCCCGGGTCTCGCCGAGGCCCTGGAGTGGGCGCTGCGGTGCGATCGGCAAGCGCACGCGCGACTTGTGGCCCAGATCATTCCGTCGTTCGACGGAGCCACTCGGCTCACCGCGTACCTCTCGCGCTGGCTCGGTGGCGACTGATGCGCATCCGGTTCAAGCCCACGCCGGCGCAACGCGCCGCGGTGCGCGCCCAGTTGGCTCGTCTCGAGCAACCGGGGCCAGCGCTCGAGATCCTCGGGCCCGCGCTGCCGGCGGACTTTCGGGCGGCCGATACGGCCTGTGCCCTGCAAAGCGCGCATTCCGACCGCTTCGTGCTCCGGGTCCTGGTGCGCTCACACACCGGGCAAGAGCGCGCCTACGCGGTGAAGGTATATGCGGATGACTTCGGACGGCAGGTGTGGGCGCATTCGCAGGCTCTGGCGGTCCAGCTGCAGCCGAACCACGACGGACCGTGCCTGCCCACGCGCTACGTCTCGAGCGCGCGCGCGCTGGTATTCCCATGGGTGGATGGGGCGTTTTTGTCCGAGATCGTTGACGATCGAAAGCCGGAACTCCTGCGCCGCGCGGCGCGCCTGGCGGCGACCCTGCACCGCCTGCCCGTCGTTCCGGAGCCACCCACGACGGCCCAGATGTTCGTCGCCGAGACGCGGGGACGGTGCGACCGTCTGCGGCGCCGCTGGCCCGAGACGACCGCAATCATCGAACCACTCCTGGCGGCGATCCAGGACGCGGCGACCCTGCTCGATCCGGCCGAGCCCGTGCCGGTCCACGGCGACCTGGCTGCGGGGCAGTTCCTCTGGACGGGCGATCGCCTTGTCCTGCTCGACCTGGACATGTTCGGGTACGCCGACCCGGCATACGACGCCGGCCATTTTCTCGCGCAACTCGAGCGACGGTGCTTGTGGGATCGCACGCTGCCGGCGCACGCGGACGACTGGGTCGCCTGCTTCCGGGACGCCTACCTGGCCGCGATGCCCCAGGTATGCCCACGCAACGTGTCGTTCTATCAAGGCCTCACGCTCGTGCGCAAGATCTACACGGTCTATCGCAAACAGACGCCCGACTGGGTGCAGCTCGCGCCTCAGCTCGCCGCGCGGGCGCGGGCGGCACTCGAGGACGCGGTGCCCTCGGGGCAACCCCGATGAATCCCCCGCCCACGACCCTGAGTGCTGCGGACCTTGGAGCCGCCCTGGCGGCGGCGCTCCGCGCGGTTCACGGCGCCGACGGAACGGTCGAGACCTGGAGCGCGCACCCCCTCTCCAAGCGCGGGAAACACCGCGTGGTGCGGTACGACGTCCAGGCCCGCGTGGCCGCTGGCGCTGAGGTACAACACTACCAGTGGGTAGGGAAATTCTACGAGAGCGACGAAGACGCCTGCTGCGTCGCGACGACGCTGCGAGGGCTGACCGCCTCCGGTTGTGGCGCCCGCGGCGGCTTCGTGGCTCCGGGCGTCCTCGCCTACCACCCCCCTCATTGCCTGCTCCTCCTCAGCTACGAGCCGGGCGAGTCGGTCGTCAAGGCGATCGCGGCAGAGGGCGCCCACGTGCTGGCCGCGATGGGACGCGCGCTGGCCGCCCTGCATGCCGCGCCCGTTACGCCGGCGACGGTGACGGGTCCTGCCGCCGTGCTCGCCGACCTGCAAGGAAGGATCGTGGAGCTGTGCGGCCGGTTTCCCGCGGAAGCGGCGTCCTTGGGACGGTTGCTTGCCTGGCTGGAGCGTGAAGCGTCGCCGCCGCCGACCACGCCGTCGTTTCTGCACGGCGACCTGGGCCTGGTGCAGCTGCGGTGGAACGCCGGCACCATCGTCTTCCTCGACTTCGACGATTGCACCCGTGGTGATCCGGCCCTGGACCTCGGCAATCTGCTGACCCAGCTGCGTCGGCTCACCCTGCGCAAGCCGGGCAAGCTGCCGGACTTCGCCGCGGCGCGCGCCACGATCCTCGATGCCTACCGGCGTTCCTCCCACGACGATCCAGGTTTGGCGGAGCGAGTCGCCTGGTACGAGCGGATCGCGCTCGTGCGGAAGATCCACTCTCTGACCTTCGACCGGACTCGCCACCCGGAGGCCGAGGCGATCCGGCAGCGACAGGCCGAAGCGATCGGCCTGCTGGCGAGCATGCTCTAGCCATGCGACGCGGGAAACGCACGCGGTTCCGCCAGATCTTCTGGGCCCACCTGCGCCAGGTCAGAGGGCGCTTGCTCTTGGCCGCTGTGTGTACCGTGGGCGTTGCGGCCACGGAGCTGCTGAAGCCGTGGCCCCTCAAGATCATCATCGATCACGGCATCCTGCAGAACCCACTGCCGCATCTCTTGCCCTTTGTCCGGGATCTCCTCCCGAGCGGCCAGGTTCCCCTCCTCGTGGGAGCGTCCTGCGCGATCGTCCTGATCGCGGGGTTTGGCGGGCTGTTCTCGTACGCCCAGATCTTTATCACCTCGTCCATCGGCTACACCACCGTGTACGCGCTGCGCCGGGAGCTGTTCGCGCATTTGCAACGACTGTCGCTGTCCTTCCATAACCAGGCGCGGACGGGGGACCTGCTGACCAGGATCGGCACGGACACGAACACCCTCAAGAACGTGTTCGCGGAGTCGATCCTCAAATTCTCCGCACAGCTGCTGACCGTGGTCGGGATGTTCGCGATCATGTTCGCGATGAATTGGAAGGTCGGCTTGATCGCCTTAGGGACCCTGCCGTTCCTGGGTTACAGCCTGCTGCATCTCTATCGCAAGACCAAGGCCTCCGCCAAGAAGCAGAAAAGGCAAGAAGGTCAGGTGGCGTCGCGCATGAGCGAGGTACTCTCGGCGATTCCCCTGGTGCAGGCCTTCGCCCGAGAGAAACACGAGGAAGAGCGGTTCGACGCGGTGACGGGCGAGACGCTGCGGGAAAGCATCCGTATCGCCCGCCTGGAGGCCGCGGCAACCCGGTCATCGGAAATCATCACCGCGCTGGGGACCGCGGCGGCGGTGCTGTTCGGGGCGCTGGAGGTCATGAACGGCAGGATGCTGCCCGGCGAGCTCGTGCTCGTCGTCGCGTACCTCACCAACATGTACAAGCCGCTGAAGGGTCTGGCCAAGCTCTCAACCGACTTCTCCAAGGCCATGGCCAGCGCGGAGCGGCTGTCCGAGGTCCTGGACATCGAGCCCGAAATCCAGGATCGCCCCGATGCCATCGAGGCCGCCCCGTTCCGCGGAGAGATCGTGTTCCGGAACGTGTCCTTCGATTACGGCGACGGCCGGGACGTGCTGCGGCACGTTTCGTTTGCTGTGTCGCCGGGGCAGCGGCTGGCCCTAGTGGGTGCGTCGGGGGCGGGGAAGTCCACCATCGTCAGCCTGATCTTGCGTCTCTACGAAGCGCACGAGGGGGTCATTCTCATCGACGGGGTCGACATCCGGCACTATCGGCGGGAGTCCCTGCGCCGCCAGATCGGGCTCGTGCTCCAGCAATCGATTCTGTTCGGAGCCACCATCCGGGAGAACATCGCCTATGGCAGACCCGACGCGGACCTGGAGGAGATCATCGCGGCGGCCAGAGCGGCAAACGCCGACGAGTTCATCCGGGAGCTGGAAGACGAATATGACGCCGTCATCGGCGAGCGGGGCGCGACCCTCTCGGGCGGGCAGCGCCAGCGGATCGCGATTGCGCGCGCGCTCATTCGCAACGCCCCCATCCTCATTCTGGACGAGCCGATGACGGGCCTCGACGCCGAGAGCGAAGCGAACGTGCGCGAGGCACTCGATCGGCTGATGGCCGGCAAGACCTGCCTCATGATCACCCACGACCTGCAGTCGATTGCGGACGCCGATGCCGTCCTGGTTCTGGAGGAAGGACGGGTCATCGGCTGCGGCACCCACACCGCGCTGCTGGCCGGGAACCCGCGGTACCGGCAGATGTACACGCTCGATCTGCAGCAGCCGGCCGCGAGCCTCTCGACCTGACGGAGGAGTCGGCACCCGTGCGAAAACAGGCGCTCCCCGCAGCCGTCTGCCTGGACGGCTTCCCTCGGGACCCGGATTTCCCGCAGCTCGAGACCGCCAGCGATCCCCGGCTCATGCTCCAGGTGTTCCGCCGACATCTGAAGGCGGTCTCGGGGAAAGCCTACCGCATCGAGGAGTGTATCCCCTTCCGATTTCGGTGCCGCCAGTCCACGTCGCGCTGCGTCCTGCAATACACGCTCCGCGTCGCCGATTCGAGCAGCGGTCGCCGCTGGGACCAGTGGGTGACCGGCCTGCTGTACGCCGCGGCCGGCGAGGCCGAGCGGTTGTGGCGGGAGCTGCGCGCCGCGGATCCGCCCCCGGAGATTCCGGAGCAGTGGCTCGCGTTCGAGCCGGTGGGCTTCATCCCCGACCTGCAGATGCTGGTGCAGGTCTTCCCCTATGACCGCAAGCTGGGGAATCTGCGGCTCGTGCTGGGCGGCGCCCTGCGCCAGCTCGAGCCGCTGCTCTTGGCCGGTCTCGAGCCGGGCCGCTGGCGCGCCGAACAATGGACCATCGAGCCGATGCGCTACCGGACGGAGCTAGGCGCAGCGCTCCGATACACGCTGCGAGCGCGCGACCGGCTGACGGGGAAGGACGAGACCCGCCGCTGCTACCTCAAGGTCTATCGCAACGAGCGCGGGGCGCAGACGTTCCACCTGCTGCGGGCCCTGACCGACAAAGCCGGGGCGGGCGAGAGCCCGTACCGCGTGGTGCGGCCCATCGTCTATGTGCCCGAGCTGCGCACGCTCGCCCTGGAGGAGGCGCAGGGCACGGCGCTGCAGCAGATGCTGCTGCACGGCGGCGACTGGCGCGCGGCGCTGCGCGCGGTTGCCCGGGCCGTGGCGGCCTTCAATCAAGCGGACGTGCCGCTCACCGAGCACCATTGCCTCGCCGACCAGCTCGCTGACGTGAACCGGGCGGCGAGTCTCGTGCGGTGGGCCTGTCCGGAGCTGCGTGCGCAGGTCAAGGCGCTCACGGCGGCGATCGAGGCCGGCCTCACCGACGTACCGCCGGCCCCGATCCATCGGGACCTGAAGACCGACCACATTTTCCTGTCGGGCGACCAGGTGATCTTCATCGATCTCGACTCGGTCGTCTTCGGCGACCCCGTGAGGGACCCCGCGCACCTGGTGGCGCACATCACGGCCCGGGTCGGTCTGGACGCGCTGCCGGCCGACGAGGCACGTCGTGCCGCGAAAGTGTTCGTCGACGAATACTTTGCCCACGTCCCGCCGGCGTGGCGCCCGCAATTTGAGCTGCATTGCGTCGGCGCACTCATCGAGGTGGCGGGCGGCATCTTCAAGCGCCAGGAGCCACGCTGGCCCGAAAAGGTCGCGGCGGCCGTCGCCGCGGCGCACCGCACGGCAGCCGGGACACTCCGATGAACCCCACCATCGATCTGCCCGACGACTCTGCTCGATGAAGCCGACGACCGAGCTTCCTGACGACCCCGCGCTGCCGGGACTCCTCGCGATTCGCACAGTCGGCTTGGGGCGTGTCGTCCCGGCCCTCGAGCTCGGCGGTGGGCCCGAGGCGATCCGCCTGGTCGGTTACACGCCGGGGTCGCGGGCGACGCTCGAGGTGCGGTCGGGGCGGCGGCGCTTCGCGCTCAAGGCCTACGCACACGATGCGGAGCCGGAGGCCGCGTTGTACCAGGCCCTCGCCGCCGCCGGGTTCGGGGAGGGGGGCCGTGCGGGGGCGCGCGTGCCGCCCCTGCTCGCCTGGGAGCCGTCGCTCCAGGTCCTGGCCCTCGGCTGGCTGGAGGGGCCTCCCGCGAGGCAGCTGATCAGGGAGGGACAGGGGCGGCGAGCCGGGGAGATGGCTGCCCGCTGGCTCTGGAGCGCCGCGTCCGCCCCGGTCAAGCTGGGCCCGACCGTCGGCGTCGCCCAGGTGCTGCTGCAGGCGGGGAAATCGGTGGCCCAGCTCGCCGGTGCGGATCGAGTGCTCGGCGCCGCCGCCAAGGCCGTCGCCGTCGCATTGGCGCGCCAGCCGCCATCCGAGAGCACCCCGCGGCTCGTGCACGGCACGCTCTACGCCCGCCATATCCTCGATTTGGGCGACGAGCCCGGCGAGCCCGGGGTGCCCGGTGTGATCGACTGGCAGCGATTCGGACAGGGGCCGGTCGAGCTCGACGCCGCCGTGTTCCTGGCGACCCTCACGCGACTGCGGCGGCACGACGAGGCGGCCGGCGAGGCGTCGCGGGCGGAAGAGGCGTTTCTGACGGAGACCCGAGGGCTGGTTGACCCGCGCGCGCTCCGGTGGCACCGGGCGGCCGCGTTACTGCATCTCGCGTCGCGCCTGCTTAGACGCGACACGGCTGCCGCCGCGCGCCCGCTGGTGGACGAAGCCGCCCAGCTCACGGAGCGTGTGACTGCGGCGCCGCGGAGGGCGGCGCTGGAGCTGGTGTTGCAGGCGCTGTCTACGCGCCCCGCGACGCCGGAGGAGCTGGACGAGATCCGCCGGCTGCTGAGCTAACGCTCGCCACCTTCGCCAGCGCCCGCACCGCCTTGCGACGCACGTCGGGGTCTCGGTCGCGGCGCGCGATTTCGCGGAGGACCGGCACGGCGGCAGCCCGCGGCGCTTCGTCGCGGATGCTCTTGACCGCCTCGCGCCGCACCGTAGGGTCCGGATGCGTGCGCGCGATGTCGATCACCACCGGCAGACCGGCGCTGTTCTTCATCCTGCCGAGCGTCTCGACCGCTTCGCGCATGACCTGCTCATTTGGATCGCGCCGCGCGATCGCCGCGAGCACGCGCACGGTCTGGGCATCGGGGAAGGCCGCGCCGAGGCTCTCGACGGCTTCGTCCCGCACGTCGTCGTCGGGATCACTCTGGGCGAGGGCGATCAGGGTCATTCGGGCCCGCGGATTCTTCGTTTGGCCCAGCTCCTTCACAGCATCGTGGCGCACCTCCGGATCACGGGACTCGGTCGCGAGTGCGATCAGCGAATCCGCGGAGGCCGGCAAGGACCGATGCAGGCCCCAACCGCTCCCGATCGCCACCGCCAGCGCGAGCGCCCCGCCGAAGACGCCGGCGAACCAGCGCGGGAAGACGTCGGGCGTCGCCGGCGCCAGGAGGCGGCGGACGCGACCGAGCAGCGAGCCGCCGCCCGCCCCGAGCGCGAGCGCCGGAGCGGCGCGCAGTTGCTCCATCCTGAGCAGGGCCGTCGCGTAGACACGCGCGTCGCCACAGGCGGCGACCGCCACGTCGTCGCAGCAGTGCTCGCGCTCCTCGCGCACCCGCGTCGAGACCCACCACACCGCGGGATGGTAGAAGAGCAGCGTCTCGACCACCGTTTGCAGCAGGTTGACGAGGTAGTCGTGCCGCCGCACGTGGGCCAGCTCGTGGGCCAGCAGCGCGTCGAGCTGCAGCGGCGTGAGACCGCCCCCCGCCAGCACGCTCACCGGGATGAGAATCACCGGCCGCCACCAGCCGATCACTGCGGGCACCTCTATCAACGCCGACGCGAGCAGCCGCACGGGCCGGCTGACGCGGAGCCGCCTCGCGAGACGGGCGAGCGCCTGCCGCCAGGCGTCGGAGACCGGCCGCGTTCCCGCGGTCGCCAGCCGCCGTGTCGTTGCCCACCCCGACGCCAGCCGCGCCGACATCACCAGCACGCCGCCGAGCCACAGGGCGACGATCCACGGCAGCGTGGGCTCGAGCCCCGCGCGGATCCGGTCGACGAGCGACGTCAGCGCGGGAGCGGCGAGCGCCGGCATCGCAGCATCGGACGCGGCGTCGAGGCGCAGTGCGGTCGCCAGGGGAAGCGCCAGCATGATCGCCAGCGTCAGCGCCGCGAGTGCGTAGCGCACGCGAGCCGCCCGCGCAGGGACGAGCGCGAGGAGGGAGGCCAGGCCCGCCGCGGCAAGCGCGTCCTGCCACAACGAGTGCACGAGGGCCCAGCCCAGGGTATGGATCGCGTTCATGTGCTTCCTCTTCCGATGCACGGATACACAGGACTTTCGTAAGTATACCCGGCGGCGAAGGATAGGAAATCCCTTCGCGTCCGTGCCGCGAAATGCGTGCGGTTGCGGCTGTTTCGGGTCGGTGAGCGGCTGCCATGATCGATCTTGGCCACGGCTTAGATTGCGACAGAGGAATGGACCGTATGACAAGTAGCGCTAGAGAACCTGGCAGGGCGATGCCGAGCAGGACAACCGCGTTCTGCTTCACCGTATTCTTTTTGCTGCTGGCGCTTGACGCCGGCTTCGCCGCTACGCAACCGGCCATTAGTCCGAGCTTGACGCTGCAAGCCGCGGAGGCTAGAGACCAGGACGACCTCACGTTCTGGCTTCACCCGAGCGACCTTTCGCAAAGCACGATCATTACGTCGGACAAGAAGGCGGACAAAATCTTTGTCTACGATCTGGCCGGCAAGACGCTGCAGGTCGTCTCTGCTCAGAAGCCCGGCAACATCGACACGCGCTATCGCTTCACGCTGGCCAAAGAGACGGTCGATATCGTCGCCTTCAACGAACGCGGCACGAACAAGATCCGCGTCTACAAAGTAAATGTGGTGAGCCGCCATCTGGAACAGATCGACGATGGCAGGATCGACTCCGGTCCGAGCTACGGCATCACGCTTTACAGGAGCCCGAAGACAGGCAGGTTTTACGCGTTTACCAGCACCGAGTCGACGCTTTGGTCGAAGGCACAAATCAAGCAATTTGAGCTCATCGACAACGGTCGCGGCCGGATATCGGCCAAGAAGCCGGTGCGCGAGATGCGCCTGGGTAGTACGGTCGAGGGCATGGTCGCTGACGATGAGCACGGCAAGCTCTACGTAGCCGAAGAGTCGGTCGGCATCTGGAACTTCGATGCCGAGCCGCAGGATCGTACTGAGGGGACGAAAATTGCCGCCGTGGGCGAAAACGGCTTGGCGGCAGACGTAGAAGGGTTGGCGATGTACTACTTGCCCGATGGAGGAGGCTACCTCATCGCCTCCAGCCAAGGTAACAGCACGTTTACCGTCTACGAGCGTCAATCCCCGCATCGATTCCTCGGGGTCTTTAAGCTTGACGGCGTGACGCAGACCGACGGCATAGACGTCATCAATCTATCCTTTAATGCGCGCTTCCCTGCAGGAATCTTCGCTAGCCACAACGGTCGCAGGGAGCCGTACCCGGTTCAAGTCACGAAGTGGGACGAAATCGCCAGGAGTCTCAATCTGCGCGTCGATACGCGCTACCGGGATCCTCGGAGACTGAAGCCGGGCAAGGGGCTACGGGTCGTCGCCCGCGCGAGCAACGCTTCGCCGCCAACTTGCAGCGGTACCGTCAATGCAGGTGTTACGAGCCGTGCGGAGCTCAACGGCATCCCAGTGGCGAACGGGCAAGTGGTCAAGTTGGAGCTGGATGACAAGACGAAAGTCAAGAAGAAGGCCGATAAATTGCAAAAGCTCAAAGCTCATTGCCCGGTGTTCGTCAACATATCCTCGACACTGGATGAACGCTTCCATGCGGAAAGGGAAAGCCCAAGATGATCAGCATTCATGGCGACTTGCGGTACATCCACCGGGTCCCGCGCCTCATTGCCGGAGGAATCCTGACGGCCCTCCTCGCAACCGCCTTGGGGCCCGCACGCGGGCATGCACAGGGCGCGTCGGGCTCGATCCCCACGGCCCCTAACCTGAAAGTCGCCTTCATCGGCGATAGCGGGAACGGCGAGGATTTCAGACGGATCCTCGGCCTCATCAAGTCGGAAGGCGCCGTAATGGTCATGCACCAGGGCGACTTTGACTATGTGCAGGACCCGAATGGGTTCTTTGCGACGATCGACAGCATTCTGGGGCCCGATTTTCCGTACTTCGCATCAGTCGGCAATCATGACAACGACCGCTGGAACGAAGGCTGCTCGAATCTCAATGGATGCTATACCGCGTTCTTGAAGAACCGCATGGCCCGTATTGGAGCAGTACCGGACGACCCCAACCTCAACGATGAAATGTACGCCGTGACCTACAGAGGGTTGAAGATGGTCTTCGTCGGCCAGGAGGGGACCAGCTACGGCGACGGCATCTACGCCCCGTACCTTCAGGACCAGTTGGCGACCGATGATCACATCTGGAGAATCTGCAGTTGGCATAAGAACCAGAACGCCATGCAGGTCGGTGACAAGGACGACGCAATGGGGTGGAGGGTCTACGAAACCTGCAAGGACCTTGGCGCGATCATCGCCACTGCCCATGAGCACAGCTATCACCGGACCAAGACGCTGACAAGCATCCAAAATCAAATCGTCGATGCTTCATGTTCCAGCCCTGACAATCTCTGTGTCGGCAGCGGAAGTCCGGGGAGATCCT
>VBBY01000157.1 GCA_005881595.1 Betaproteobacteria bacterium
CGTGGATCAGCGTCGCCCAGAAATGGGGCCTGCGCATCCTGATCGAGTCGCACTCGACCCGCGCCGAGGCGGCAGGCGACGAGCTAGACGGCCCGACGCTCGCAAAAATGTTCCGCGCGCAGGCGCGCGCGGTCGAGCTGCTCGAAAAGGACCCGGCGCCTTACGCGCACTACCTGGCGAGGGAGACCGGAGGGCTCCTCCAGCCCCACGAGCTGCAGACCTGGCGCCTGCTGCACGCCGCGCCGCAGCCCTACACTCGCGAGCGGTTCGACGACACCTACAACTGGACGGTCAAGTGGAACATGACGGTGCCCGGCGCCACCTACGAGAACACCGTCGACAACCGCGCCTGGGAGTAATGGCCGCTCAGTCGTCGAAGGGGAGCACGCCCAAGATATCCCGCACCCGGCGCGCGAGAATCGCGTGGGCGGCCCGCGTCGGATGGATGCCATCCCAGAACAGGTAGCTGTCCGGGTGCGTACATTCCGCGTGAACAATCACACCGGGCGTGATGCACGTCGCATCGACGACCGTCAGTCCGAACGCCGCCGGCGCGGCCACCGCTGCATTGACAAGCGCGAACAGGTCGAAACGGTGAATCGTCACCGGCAGGCTCGCTTCCAGGCCCGCGAGGACCGACGCGAGCGTGTCATTGAACGCGACCGAGACGAACTGCGCCGCCCCTTGAGCCTGTGGTCCTTGGAGGCGGATCGCGGGGGCCAGCGCAAGATTGGGCGCATTCACCACCAGAAACTCGCGCCCGCCCGCCGCGGCGAGGGTGGCGATGTTGGTCGCGATCGCGCCCAGCGCGTCTTCAATGATGGCCATGGTGGCGGCGCCTGAACGATCGGATGCCAGCGCCTCGATCGCGTCGCGCAGATCGTTGCCGCCGATGTGCACGACATAGAACGCCTCGTCCTTTGCGAGACTCGCAAAGTCGCTCCGGAACATCGCGACCTGCGACGACAGATCGAACGGCGTTCCCGGCCGGGCGCGGGCACCGCCCACGGCGTAGTTTGAGCACCTGCCGCGAGCCCGCAGCGCCGGGCAGGCGCTGTCCGACATGTCGAGGCGCCGTGCCAGCTGCTCCACCCAGGTCTTGCCGTTGCTGAAGTGGTGGCCGCCGCGCGCGTACGGGAAGTCGGGAATCAGCTGGTAAGGCGGCGCGGAAACCTGATGTGTCAGCACAAAGGCGTTGCCGGGGTCGGTGAGACTGTCGCCGAAGACCACGATGCGGCTGAGCTCAGCTTCGCCCGCAGCGGCCCATGTTGAAAACCATAGCGTGCACGTCAAAAGTGCAGCTAGGAAAATCCCTCTCGGTGAGTTGCTCCTCATGGCTTCACTTCCCCTTTCGGTGCAATGACAGTTGAAACATCATTGAATCATGATGGGAGCCACGATGAAAATCCGCACTGAACTGCCCACGCTCTTGATTCTCACGCTGGTGCTCGGCATCAGCCCAGCGCATTCGCAGGACAGGCTGCCGCTGGTGAAAGTGGTCGCCACCGGCGGCACCATCGCCAACACGCCGTCTGGCCGCCTCCACGCCGGCGAGGTGGCCGAGGCGATCCCGCAGCTGAAGAAAGTCGCGCGGCTCGAGGTCGAGGAAGTGATGCGCGTCGGCAGTAGCGCAATCACGGTCGAGCAATGGCTCACGCTCGCGAAGCGCATCAACGAGATCCTGGCGCGCGAACCCGAGGTCAAAGGCATCGTCGTCACCCACGGCTCCAATACGGTGGAAGAAACCGCCTATTTCCTCAGCCTCACCGTGCAGAGCGACAAGCCGGTCGTGCTCACCGCGGCACAGCGGCAGTTCACGACGCTCAGTTCCGACAGCCCGAAGAATTTCCTGCAGGCGGTGCGCGTCGCGGCGGCGGACGAGGCGCGCGGCAAGGGTGCGCTGGTCGTCACCAACGACGTGATCAACGCGGCGCGCGACGTCAGCAAGAACATCAGCTATCGCCTCGAGACCTACAGCAGCCGGGACATCGGCGCGCTCGGCTTCGTCGACGAGGACCGGGTCACGTTCTATCGTGCGCCGACCCGGCACCCGGCGCCATTCGACGTCACGCGCCTGCAGAAGCTGCCGCGCGTCGATGTCATCTACACCTACGCCGGCGCCGACGGCGCCCTGATGGAAGCCGCGGTTGCGCAGGCCAGGGCGGAAGGCCTGGTGATCGCCGGATTTCCCACCGGGTCGGGCACGCCGGCGATGGACGAAGTGACCAAGCGCTTCGCGGCCCGGGGAATCCCCGTGGTGATGACCAACCGCGGCGGCATGGGGCGCGTCATCGACACGCGGCCGGTCGAGCGCCGGCCGCTCATCTGGGGCGACAACCTCACGCCGCAGAAGGCGCGCGTCCTGCTGATGCTCGCGCTGACCCGCACGCGCGACTCGGCCGAGCTGCAGCGCATCTTCGCGACTTACTGAGACGGCGTGGCGATTACTTAACGCTACCGAGAAACTCCACTACTCTTGCAGGCGCGCACGCTTCGGTCTGCTGCTCGGGCAGCACGTCCCAGTACTGGGATTTCGGCAGGCACTCCTCCAGGTAGCGCGCGGCAGAAGTCGCGTGCGACTCGTCGCGCCCGGGAACGATGAGCGCAGGAATGTCGAGCTTGAGCAGATCCTCCGGCTCGGCGCCGGGCGCGGTATCGCGGTCGAAGAGCGCGCGGCACATCCCCAGGACAAGGTTCTGGTATTCCTGCGGGTCTTTCTTCACGTACGACTCGGCGAAAGCGGCATCGCTGCAGATTACCGACGCCCACGGGCCGCCTCGCGCATCCGCGTTGAATGCCTTGCCTTCTTTCTTCACGTGCGACACGACTGCGGGCAGCCCATGCTCGCGCACGAAGGCCAGATGGTCTAGAAAGCGCTGGTGCGCCTTGATGCGGTACTTCGCGCCGCCGACCGGCCAGTACAGCACCATGCTGATGACGCTCGCAGGATGCGCGACGGCAAAAGCCGCGACCGGGCAGCAGCCCATGCAGGCGCCCATGAGGTGCGCGCGCCGGATGTTCAGATGGTCCAGCAGTCCCTTGCCCTGCGCCACGTAGTGCGCCCAGGTGACGCGCTCGACGCGGCCGCCGGACTGGCCGCACTCGCGCCGGTCGAAGACGATGCAGCGGTACTTTTCCGGCAGGTGCTCGAGGAGCTTGATCCGGGCGTAGACGCCTTGCGTGCTCCACTTCTCTACCGTCGCATCGAAGCCGCCTGGCGCATACATCAGCAAAGGCGGCCCGGAGCCGATCGCCTCGTAGCGCGTCTTGATGCCGTCGATGACGACCTCAGGCAGGGCGCTGTCCTTTGAGATGCCGCCCGGCGCGCACGTCCTCGGCGTAGGCCGCGATGGCCTTGAGGGTGACCTGCGCTACGTTCGCGTAATTTTCGATCTCCGAATTCAGATTCGAAGCTGCGTAACCGATCGCGGCGTGCACCATTCGAATCCTGCCGTCGAGCCACGGGCCGCCGCCGAGCCCGCCGAGCACCGGGATCGAGACTGCCTTCGCGACTGCCGCGCCGGCCTCGGGCCCGGAATGGCGGAAATCGAGAAGCGACGCGCCGGCCTGCTCCAGATGCTTCGCTTGCTTGACGAGATTCTCCGGCGTGGCGTTGTCGCCGTGAAACTCGGCGAAGACCGGGACCCCACTGCGCACCACCGCGCGCACCGTTTCCGGTGAAGCAAGCAGCTTTACCATGTCCGCCCCGCCTTCCCTCAGCAGACGGACGGCGGCGTCCGGATTTTCTTTTTCCGGAAGATCGCAGCTCAGGAGCGCGCGCTTGACGCCGCGGCGCACCGCCTTGCATACGATGAGCATCTCGTCGAGGCTGATCTCGCCTTCCTGCCGGCCCCAGAGGTTGACGCCGACGGAGTCGCCCACGGAGACGAGATCCACGCCGGCGCGGTCCGCGATCTGCGCGATCTGGTAGTCCCAGGCGACGACCGCGACGATCTTTTTCCCCTCGCGCTTCATCTGCTGCAAGCCCGCGAGGCTCATCAGATCCTGTAACCCTTCTCCTTCAGCGCCTTGTCCACCCAGCCGCGATCGACGGTGCCTGCCAGGATCTGCTTCATCGAAGCGGTTTCCTTCTCGAGGATCGCCTTCGCCGAGGCGAGCACGCGCTCGGCCATGTCCTGCGGCACGGCGACCAGGCCGTCGGCGTCGCCGACGATGATGTCGCCGGGGTTGACCGGCGTGCCGCCCATCATGATGGGCACGTTGATCTCGCCCGGGCCGTTCTTGTACGGACCACGGTGCGTGACGCCGGCGGCGAACACGGGGTAGGTGCCGGCGCCGATCTCGGCGGAATCGCGGATCGCGCCCCAGATGACGATGCCGGCGACGCCGCGCTGCCTCGCGCGCGTCATCATCAGCTCGCCGATGATCGCGTTGTCGAGGAAGCCGCCGGCGTCGACGACGATCACGTCGCCCGGGCGCGCGCTGTCGAGCGCCTTGTGCACGAGCAGGTTGTCGCCCGCCGCGGTCTTCACCGTGAACGCCGGCCCGGCGAGCTTGCCTTCCCTGTGCATGGGCCGCAGCTGCGGTCCGCCCGCGTAGAGCCGCTCCATGCTGTCCGACAGGTGCGGCGTGACCATCTTCGCGAACTCGGCGACCAGGCGCGGATCGGGACGCTTGGGAATATCCAGGATGCGCATCGATGCGCTCATGTCTTTTTCCTTAATCGTTTGTCCAGCCTCGGGTAAACGCGGCGGGCGTTGCCTTCGAAGATCTTGTGCCGGTCGGCCTCGGAGAGCGTCCTGAGCTGATCGATGTAGCGCTTGGTGTCGTCGTAATTGTGGCCGGTCTCCGGATCGATGCCCTTCACCGCGCCGAGCATCTCCGAGGCGAACAGGATGTTGTCGACCGGGATCACCTTGCTCATCAGCTCGATGCCGGGGTAGTGATAGACGCAGGTGTCGAAGAACACGTTCCTGAGCAGGTGCTCGCCGAGGAGCGGCTTCTTCATCTCCTGGGCGAGGCCGCGGTAGCGGCCCCAGTGGAACGGCACCGCGCCGCCGCCGTGCGGGATGACGAACCTGAGCGCCGGGAAATCCTTGAACAGGTTGCCCTGGATGAGCTGCATGAAGGCGGTCGTGTCGCCGTTGATGTAATGCGCGCCGGTGTAGTGGAAATTGGGATTGCACGACGAGGTGACGTGGATCATCGCCGTCATGTCGAGCTCGCACAGCTTCTCGTAGAGCGGATACCACCATTTGTCGGTGAGCGGAGGGTCGGTCCAGTAGCCGCCCGCGGGATCGGGATTCAGGTTCACGCCGACGAAGCCGAGCCCGGCGAGGCGCTCGAGCTCGGGGACGCAGTTCTTCGGCGGCACGCCCGGGTGCTGAGGAAGCTGGCCGGCCGGCGCGAAGTTGTCGGGCAGCAGCGTGCAGATGCGGTGGATCAGGTCGTTCGACATGCGCGACCACTCGATGCCGGTCGCTTCGCTGCCGACGTGATGCGCCATGCCGGCCGCGCGCGGCGAGAAGATGGTGAGATCGCTGCCGCGCTCCTTCTGCAGCTTCATCTGCGGCTCGACGCTCTTCACCAGCTGTTCATCCGTAATCCCCAGTTCAGTCGTCGCGGGCTTGCGCATCGGGTCGGCGAGGCCGGCAAGCTGCTTGTCGCGGAACGCGAGCAGCGCCTGGGGCTCCGTGGTGTAGTGGCCGTGAATGTCGATGATCATGTCAGTCGACTTTCACTCCCGCGGAACGGATGATGGCGCCCCAGCGCTCGGCTTCCTGCCGCATGAACGCGCCGGTCTCGGCGGGGCCGAGGCCCATCGGCTCGGCCGACAGCTCGGCGAGCCGCTTCTGCACCTCGGGGATGCCAAGAATTTCCATGACTGAAAAGGAAATTTTCTCCGCGATCGCGCCCGGCGTTTTGGGCGGCGCGACGACGCCGAACCAGGCCAGCGACTCGAAACCGGGCAGCACTTCGGCGAGCGCCGGCACGTCGGGCAAGGCCGCGAATCTCTTCCGGCTGGCGACCGCGAGCGCCTTCAGCTTCCCCGAGCGCACGTGAGGCAGCGACACGCCGAGGTTGTCGAACATCATGTCCACCTGGCCGCCGAGCAGGTCGGTGAGCGCCGGCGCCGTGCCCTTGTAAGGAATGTGCGTGATTCTCAGGCCGCCCGCCATCGACTTGAACAGCTCGGCGGTGAGATGCGAGGTCGTGCCGCTGCCCTGCGACGCGTAATTGAGCTTGCCGGGATTGTTCTTCGCCAGGGAGATCAGCTCTTCCACCGAGTTGACGCCGAGCTTGGGATGCACCAGCAGCACGTTGGGGATCGCGCCGATCACGCTGATCGGCACGAACTGGCTCGAGTCGTACGACAGCTTCTGGTAGAGCAGCCGGTTGATGACCAGCGGCGGCGGCGGCGCCGAGAGCAGCGTGTAGCCGTCGGGCTCGGCGCGGAACACCGCGTCGGCGCCGATGTTGCCGGCGGCCCCCGGCCGGTTCTCCACGATCACCGGCTGGCCCCACTTCTCCGAGAGCTTCTCGGCGACGATGCGCGGCATGAGATCCGCGCTCCCGCCGGCGGGGAACGGCACGATGATGCGCACCGGCCGAGCGGGCCAGTCCTGCGCGGAGGCAGCCGAAACAGCGAGGAGGAAAACTCCGAAGAAGCGCAGGAGCGGCTGCATGTCCTCATTATAATGAGCCGATGCTGCAGAGGACCTGGCCGGCGGAAGGCCTGACGCGCGTCCCGTACTGGGTGTACCAGGACGCGGACATCTACCAGCGCGAGCAGGAGCGCATTTTCCGCGGCGCGACCTGGAGCTACCTCTGCCTCGAGGCGGAGCTGCCCGAGCCGCAGAGCTTCCTCACCAGCTTCGTCGGCGACATGCCGGTCGTCGTCGCGCGCGACGCCAGCGGCGCGATCCATGCGTTCGAGAACCGCTGCGCGCACCGCGGCGCGCTCATCGCCATGCAGGCGCGCGGCAAGACCGAGCGCTTCGCCTGCATCTATCACAACTGGACTTACGATCACGCCGGCAACCTGCTGAACGTCGCGTTCCGCAAGGGCATCGCCGGCAAGGGCGGCATGCCGGCCGAGGCCAGGCCCGAGAGCCAGGCGCCCAAGAAATTGCGTGTCGAATCGGTGCACGGCCTGGTCTTCGGGACTCTTTCTTCAGAAGTTTCTTCGTTGAAAAGCTATATAGGCCCCGAGATACTGCCGCGCATCAAGCGCGTGATGATCAAGCCGGTCAAGGTCCTCGGCGCGTACACGCAGGTGCTGCCGAACAACTGGAAGCTCTACATGGACAACGTGAAGGACACCTACCATGCGAGCCTGCTGCATCTCTTCTTCACGCGCTTTCGCATCAACCGCCTGACGCAGGAGGGCGGCGTTTTCGTCTCGAAGGACGGCGCGCACCACTGCACGTTCACGCGCATGATCGAGGACCAGGGCGATGCCTACGAGAAGGACGGCATGCGCTCTGCCGGCAGCGGCGGTTTCAAGCTCGAAGCCCCCGAGCTGCTCGAGCAGGAGGACGAGCTCGGCGACGCGGTATCGATCCAGATCCTGTCGCTGTTCCCCGGGTTCGTGCTGCACCAGATCCGCAATTCGCTCGCCGCGCGCCAGGTGCTGCCGAAGGGCATCGACCGCACGGAGCTGCACTGGACGCTGTTCGGGTTCGCCGACGACGACGCGGCCATGACCCGGCGCCGGCTGGTGCAGGCGAACCTGGTCGGCCCGGCGGGCTACATCTCGATGGAGGACGGCGCCGCGACCGGCTTCGTGCAGCGCGGCGTCGCCGGCTCGCCCGAGCGCGCCTCGGTGATCGAGATGGGCGGCTCGGGCGTCGGCTCGGGCGACTCGCGCATCACGGAGACCGCGGTGCGCGGCTTGTGGCAGGCGTGGCGTCGCCACATGGAACTATAAGGCATGGATCTTCAGCAGGCGGTGGAGCGCCTTCACGCCCGCTATGCTCACGCTCTCGACGAAGGCCGGCTGGAAGACTGGCCGGAGTTCTTCACCCAGAACGGCCGCTACCGCATCACCACCGCCGAGAACGAAGACCGAGGCCTGCCGCTCCCGGTGCTCTACGCCGAGGGCCGCCCGATGCTGCGCGACCGCGTCCAGTCGCTGCGGCACGCCAACATCTACGAGCCGCAGCGCTACCGGCACATCGTGTCTTCGGTTCTGGTGGAGCAACTGGATGACGGCCATGCGCGTTCTGTCGCCAACTTCCTGGTGATCCGCATCATGGAAAGCGGCGACACGCTGCTCTTCGCGAGCGGCCGCTACGTCGACCGCATCGTTCTCTCGGAGGAGCCGCAGTACGAGGAGCGCGTGGTGATCTGCGACAGCCGCCGCTTCGATACCCTCCTCGCCATCCCGCTGTAAATCAGGGACAGACCACGATTTCCGTCGATGAGACTACGTTCCGCGACATACAAGCTCGGGCTGATCAACGACTTCAGCCGCAACGGCAACGCCACGGTCGAAGCGGTCCAGGCCGCAATGAAGGAAGGCGTAGAGCGCATGCGCGCGCGCATTCCCGGCGTGCGGGTGATCGGGGCAACGCTTACGCCGGCGCTCGGCGCCACCAACGCCGCACATGGATTTGCGGAGCAGGACGAGAAGCGCAAGGCGCTCAACGAGTTCATCCGCGCCTCGGGCGCGTTCGACGGCGTGGCCGATTTCGACAGCGCCACGCGCGATCCGGCGAGGGGCGGGCTCAAGCCCGAGTTCGTGCACAACACCACCACGGGAGGCGACGGCGACAAGCTGCACCCGAACCGCCTGGGCTATATCGCCATGGGAATGGCGGTAGACCTCAACATGATGCGGCCCCTCGCCGCGAAGGCGGCCCCATGACCCTGCCAGCCCTGTTCGCTTTCCTGCACCATGTCGCGGCTTTCACCCTGGTCGCAGCGCTCGCCGTCGAGTTCGTCCTGATTCGGGAGGAGATCACGCCGCCGGCCGCCCGCAGGCTCCTGCTTGCGGATCTCGTGTACGGCGCGGCGGCGGGCAGCGTACTGGCGGTCGGCTTGCTGCGCGTCTTTTTCTTCGAGAAGGGCCCGCACTACTACCTCCACAGCGCGCCGTTCATCGCCAAGGTCTCGCTCTTCGCCCTGGTCGCGCTGCTGTCGATCTATCCGACGGTCGTATTTGCGTCGTGGAGGCCGGCGGTCAAGCTGGGCCAGCCGCCGCGAGCGGATGCGCGCAAGATCCGCCGCATCCGCTCGCTGCTTCACTGGGAGCCGGCAGCTGTCGTGGTGCTGATCTTTTGCGCCGCCCTCATGGCGAGAGGCATCGGCGTTCTTGTCTGACGTGCGCCTGACTATAATGCGAAAGCACACGCTTCAGCCTCGGGGGAGCCAGGGGGGCCGCCTACAGAGGAGGTGAGCACATGAAAAGGAAAGTCTTTGCCGTGCTCCTGGTGGCCGCGCAGCCATTCGTGGCGCTGCCTGCGCACGCGGTTCCGAATATCGAGCACCTTACCGTGAAGCCTTCCGGCGGCGCGCCGGCCGAGGTGGAGATCGCGGTCTCGATCAATCGCCCGACGCCGCTCGACCTGAGCTGCGACGCGATCCTGCAGACCGGCGACGGCAGCAAGCCGCAGCGCCTCGAGTACGGGCTCGGCGACCGGCGAACCAAGATCATCAAGTACACCTACAAGACGGCCGGCACATATCGCGTGAAGGTCAGCGGCACGGGCCAGCACGCCTGCGCGGGCACGCGCGAGGCGCGCATCAGCGTGGGCACCGCGGCGCAGAGCGCGAAGGCGACGGAAAAGACGGCTGCCAAGCCGAAGTGCCCGAGAGGCTGGACGCTGGTGGCCGATTCCTTCAAGGGCGAGCGCTACACCTGCCGCGCCGACCCGCCGGCGCAGGCGCTGAAATGCGGCGGCGGCACGAAATATTTCGCCAAAAACGGCGAGATCGGCTGCCGCTAGAATCCGGCGCATGAGCTCCTTCACGGCAGCCGTGCGCGCCGAGCTCGCGCCGAGCGGCAGGCTGCGCGCCGGCGTCAACCACGGCAACTTCCTCATCGTCTCGGGGATGCGCGACGGGGTACCGGTCGGCGTGGCGCCGGACCTCGGCCGCGAGCTGGCGCGGCGCCTCGGCGTGCCGGTCGAGTTCGTCGAGTACCGCCAGGCCGGCGATCTCGCCGAAGGCGCCAGGAAGGGCGCCTGGGACGTCGGCTTCCTCGGCGCCGAGCCGCAGCGCGCCAGCGAGATCGCGTTTACGGCGGCATACCTCGAGATCCCGGTCACCTACCTGGTGCCCGCCGGCTCGCCGATCCGCACGCTGGCCGATGTCGATCGCCCGGGCGTGCGCGTCGCGGTCTCGGAGAAGAGCGCTTACGACCTGTTCCTCAGCCGCACGCTGAAGCATGCGCAGCTGCTGCGCGCGAAAGGCATCGACGCCTCGTACGAGCTGTTCGTCTCGCAGGGGCTGGAGGCGCTGGGCGGGCTGAAGCCGCGCCTGATCCAGGACGTCGAAAAGCTGCCGGGCGCGCGCATCCTCGACGGGCGCGTCACCGCGGTTCAGCAGGCGATCGGCACGCCGCTCGCGCGGCAGGCCGGCGCGAAGTACCTGCGCGAGTTCGTCGAGGAGGCGAAGGCCTCGGGCTTCGTCGCCCGCGCCATCGAGAAGCACAGCGTGCGCGGCGTGTCGGTGGCGCCGCAGGCGGGCGCCGCATGAAGCGGCTCGCGTTGCCCGCTTTGGCGTTGCTCGCGGCCTGCGCCGCGGCCGACGGCGTGCGCCGCGACGTCGCGCAGGACCTGGCGCCGACGGGCCGGCTGCGCGCTGCGATCAACCTCGGCAATCCGGTCCTCGCGCAAAGGGATCCCGCCCGCGGCGAGCTGCGCGGCATCTCGGTCGACCTGGCGCGCGAGCTGGGCCGGCGCCTGGCCGTTCCGGTCGAGCTCATTGCCTACGAAGCTGCAGGAAAGGTGACCGACGCGGTCAAGACGGGCGCGTGGGACATCGCCTTCGTCGCGATCGATCCGGCCCGCGCCACGGAGATCGCCTTCACGCCGCCGTATGTCGTGATCGAGGGGACCTACCTCGTCGCCGCGGATTCGCCTTTGCGCGCCATCGCCGACGTCGATCGCGAAGGCGTTCGCATCGCCGTGAGCAGCAAAAGCGCCTACGACCTCTACCTGACGCGCACGCTGAAGCGCGCGCAGCTCGTGCGCGCGCCGAGCCCGCCCGCGTCGATCGAGCTGTTCGTGAAGGACAGGCTCGAGGCCGCGGCCGGCGTGAAGCAGCCGCTCGCCGAGCTCGCGAGGAGCAATCCGCGGCTGCGCGTGATCGACGGGCGCTTCATGCTGATCGAGCAGGCCATGGGCACGCCCATCGGCCGAGCGCTCGGCGCGCGCTACCTCCGCGAGTTCATCGAGGAGATGAAGGACTCGGGGTTCGTCGCGCGCGCGCTGGAGAGAAGCGGCCAGCGCGACGCCGCCGTCGCGCCGCCTGCGCCGGAGCCGTGAATTGAACCTTCGGCGCCTGTCCAGGTGGGTCGCGGCGCTGGTGGCGATACCGATCGCTGCCATCGCGGGAATCGAGCTGGTCGAATACCGCGCCGAGATGCATGCGCGCGCCTTCTGCGAGCGCTTCCCGATCGGCACTTCCATGCAGGACGTGACCAAAGCCGCCGCGTCCGAAGGCGATCCGGGGCTGCGCGTCCTCCTCAGCGACCATATCGCCATCGGGTACACCGGGATCACGGCCTCCTCGCGCCATCTGTGCCTGGTCGACGCCGAGGCCGGCAAGGTGACGCTGACGACCTACGGATACATGGACTGAGGCGCATCGAGCGCATAATCACCGCATGGACTCCCAAGCGCTGAGGGTGTACTGGCGGCCGGGCTGCTCGAGCTGCGTCAAGGTGAAGGAGTTCCTGTCGCAGCTCGGCGTCGACTACCAGTCGATCAACGTCTCGGCCACGCCGGAGGCGATGGACGAGCTGCGCGAGATGGGCGTGCGCACGGTGCCGGTGGTGGCGCGCGGGCGCGAGTACGTGTTCGCGCAGGCGCTCGAGGACGTGTCGCGCTTCCTCGGCAAGGACGTGCGGATGAAGCGCCTGCCGCCCGCGGCGCTGGTGCAGAAATGGCTGCAGGTTCTCGCCGCGGCGCAGCGCCATGTCGTGCAGCTTCCCGCCGCGAGGCTGGGCGAGCGCGCCACCCCGGGACGCGACCGCAGCATCCGCGACCTGGCGTATCACGTCTACCAGGTGCCGGACGCCTTCCTGCAGGCGGTCGAAAACGGCGTCGAGGACCTGACCGCGGTCTACAACGCGCCGCCGCCGGCGCAGGTGAAGACCGTCGAGCAGATCCGCGCCTACGGCGCCGGCGTTGCCGCGCGCGTGCAGCGCTGGTGGGTCGCGCTGCCCGACAAGTCATGCCGGCAAACGGTGAAGACCTATTACGGCGCGCGCCCGCTGCACGAGCTGCTCGAGCGCTGCACCTGGCACTCGGCGCAGCATGCGCGGCAGATCATCGCCGTGCTCGAGGGCTTCGGCATCCGGCCCCATGAGCCGCTGAGCGAAAAGGACTACTCCGGCTTGCCGATGCCGAAGGGGCTGTGGGAATAGTCAGCCCGGCGTGATGCCCGCCGCCTTGATCAGGCGCGCGTTGTCCTCCAGCTCCTTGTTGACCATCGCCTCGAATTCCGCCACCGACAGGGTCAGCGGATCGACGCCGAGTTTCTTCATGCGGTCCTGCACGTCCGGCTGCGCCAGCGCTGCGTTGAACTCGCGGTGGAGGCGCTGCACGGTCTCGCGCGGCGTCTTGGAGGCGACCAGCGCGCCGATCCAGAAGTTGTAATCTGAATTGGGGTAACCGGCCTCGACGGTGGTCGGCAGATCCGGGAACAGCGGCGTGCGCTTCGGCGAGCCGACCGCAAGCGCTTGAACCCTGCCTTCCTTGACGTGCGCAATGACGGAGAACACAGGCGAGAAATAGGCGTCCGCCCGCCCGGTGATGACCTCGGTGATCGCCTCGGCGTTGCCTTTGGTCGGCACGCTGAGGAACTCGATGCCGGCGGCGAGTCGAAAGCGCTCGAGGTTCATGTGCGTGGAGCTGCCGATGCCGGCGTTGCTGGCGACGAGCTGGCCGGGCTTCGCCTTCGCCGCGGCGACGAGATCCGCCACGCTCTTGTAGCCCTTCGACGGGTTGACGATCAGCACCGTGGGAACGGTGCCGAGCGTCGCGACCGCGGTCAACTCCTTCGGGTCGATGGTGCCCGGGTTGAGCAGCGGCGCGACGGTAAACGCGGACGTATAGATCATCACCAGGTGGCCGTCGGGCTCGGCGCTCGCGACGTATTTCGCGGCCACCACGCCGCCCGCGCCAAGGCGGTTCTCGACGATCACCGGCACGCCGAGGCTCGCGGACATCTTCTCGGCGACGACGCGCGCCATCGTGTCGGAGGCGCTGCCCGGCGTGACGCCCGAGACGAGACGCACGGTTTTGCTGGGGAAGGTTTGCGCATTTACGGCAGAAAACGCGAATGCGAACAGCAGTGCAAAAACTCTCATCGGTATCCTCCTATAGTTTTGG
>VBBY01000158.1 GCA_005881595.1 Betaproteobacteria bacterium
AGCACTGGCATACCGGCGCCATCACGCGCCGCTCCGGCGTGCTCGATGCGATCGAGCCCGAGCCGGTGGCGTCGCTGCATCCGCTCGATCTCGCGGCGCTCGGCGCGAAGCCGGGCGAGCTCGTCACCGTCGAATCGCGGCGCGGCAAGATCGCGCTGTATGCGCGGGCCGACGACGGCACGCCGCGCGGCGCGGTCTTTATCCCGTTCTGCTACTACGAGGCCGCGGCCAACGAGCTGACCAACCCGGCGCTCGACCCCTTCGGCAAGATCCCGGAGTTCAAGTACTGCGCCGTCCGGGTGACCAGGGGCGGGCAGCCGCCGGGCGATCCCGGCTACGGAAAAGGGCGCACGCTCGGCGAGCTCTACGGCTGAAACGCCCGGCCGGTCTCAGCAACTGACCTCCACAATCCCCCTTCCACCACCGCAATCCTGGAAGAGCCAATGCCGTCCGACATCGAAATCGCACAGGCAGCGAAAATGCACCGCATTTCTGCGGTGGCCCGCGAGAAGCTCGGCATTCCCGAGGAGCACCTCGAGCCCTACGGCCATTACAAGGCCAAAGTGCATCTCGAGTACCTGGACTCGCTCAAGGCGAGGAAGGACGCCAGGCTGATCCTGGTGACGGCGATGACGCCGACGCCGGCGGGCGAGGGCAAAACCACCACCACGGTCGGCCTTGGCGACGCGCTCAACCACATCGGCAAGAAGGCGATGATCTGCCTGCGCGAGCCCTCACTCGGGCCGGTGTTCGGCGTGAAGGGCGGCGCGGCAGGGGGTGGCTATGCGCAGGTGGTGCCGATGGAGGACATCAACCTGCACTTCACCGGCGATTTCTCGGCCATCGCCCTCGCCAACAACCTGCTCGCGGCGATGGTCGACAACCACATCCACCACGGCAATGAGCTCGGCATCGACCCGCGGCGCATCCAGTGGCGCCGGGTCGTGGACATGAACGACCGCGCGCTGCGCGACATCGTGGTCGCGCTGGGCGGCACCGCGAACGGCTTCCCGCGCGAGGATGGCTTCGACATCGTGGTCGCCTCCGAGGTGATGGCCATTTTTTGCCTCGCGACCTCGCTCGTGGATCTGAAAAAGCGCCTCGGCGACATCGTCATCGGCTATACGCGCGAGCAGAAGCCCGTCACCGCGCGCGACCTCAAGGCCGATGGCGCGATGGCGGTGCTGCTAAAGGACTCGCTCAATCCCAACCTGGTGCAGACGCTGGACAACAACCCGGCGTTCATCCACGGCGGGCCATTCGCGAACATCGCGCACGGCTGCAATTCGGTGGTGGCGACCCGCAGCGCGATGAAGCTGGTCGACTACGTGGTGACCGAGTCGGGTTTCGGCGCCGACCTCGGCGCGGAGAAGTTCATCGACATCAAATGCAGGATGTCGGGACTGCGCCCGAACGCGGCGGTCATCGTGGCTACTATCCGGGCGCTCAAGTATCACGGCGGCATCGACGTCAAGCAAGTGAACAGGGAGGACGTTGGCGCGCTCGAGAAAGGCCTGGTCAACCTGGAACGGCACGTCGACAACGTGCAGAACGTGTACGGCATCCCGTGCGTGGTGTCGATCAATCGCTTCAGCTTCGACACGCCGGCGGAAATCGAGCTTCTGCAATCGAAAATGAAGAAAATGGGAGTCCCCGTGGTGCTCGCGACCCACTGGGGCGACGGCGCGAAGGGCGCAGCCGAGCTGGCGAAGCTCGTCGTCGCGCTGTGCGAGAAGCCGAACAGGTTTTCCTACGTGTACGACGACCACGATACGCTCTGGGACAAGATGGGGAAGATCGCCAGGAAGGTGTATCGCGCCTCCGCGGTGACGGCTGACTCCAAGGTGCGCAACCAGATCAAGAAGCTGCAGGACGAGGGCTACGGACATTACCCGGTGTGCGTGGCGAAGACCCAGTACTCGTTCTCGACCGATCCGCAGCTGCGCGCCGCGCCTTCCGGGCATGTCGTCAACATCCGGGAAGTACGACTCGCCGCCGGCGCCGAGTTCGTGGTGATGATCTGCGGCGACGTCATGACCATGCCGGGTCTGCCGAAGGTGCCGGCTGCAAGCAAGATCGACCTGGTGGACGGCAAGGTCGTCGGTCTGTTCTAGAATAAATGATGCTCGAATACCTGGTCTCGGCCGAGTTCTGGGTCGGGCTCTTCAAGATCATCGGCGTCAATATCATCCTGTCGGGCGACAACGCGGTGGTGATCGCGCTCGCCGCGCGCTCGCTGCCCCCGAAGCAGCAGACGCAGGCGATCATCTGGGGCTCGGGCGCCGCCATCGTGATGCGGATCCTCCTCACGCTGTTCGCGGTGGCGCTGCTCACGCTTCCCTGGCTCAAGATCGTCGGCAGCCTGCTGCTGTTCTGGATCGGCGTGAAGCTGCTGGTGCCGGAGGAAGACGACGCGGAGATCGAGGCGAGCGACCAGCTCCTCTCCGCCATCAAGACCATCCTGATCGCCGACCTGGTCATGAGCCTGGACAACGTCATCGCCGTGGCGGCCGCGGCGGGCGGCAGCATCCTCCTGCTGATCCTCGGCCTCGCCATCTCGATCCCGCTGGTCATCTTCGGCGCCACGCTGCTGCTGAAGCTCATGGAACGCTTCCCGGTCATCATAACGATCGGCGGTGCGTTGATCGGCTGGGTCGCCGGCGAGATGCTGGTGACCGACCCGGCCCTGGCGGGCTTGCTGAGCGGCTTCGGCGCCGAATTCGTGAACGGCAAGCCGATGCTCGCCGGCTTCAGCCTGGAGCTGACGTGCGGCGCGCTCGGCGTGCTGATCGTCGTGGCGCTCGGCAAGTGGCTCGCTAAGCGCCAGGAAGCCGCGTCGGCGACGCAGCACCCGGCCGAGATATCGAAATAGTAGCCGCGCCGGCGCGGAGCCGCGGCGGCGCGAGTGGCATAATTGCACGCAGAGGGTCTAAAGACCCCGTTCAAACTGGAGGATGTATGAGAGCTGCATATTCCTGCGCGACCGCGTTCGCGATGATGCGCCCGTACTGACACGAGGAGGGAAAAATGAGTTCGATCGCACAACCGGCGCAACCCGTCACCGTCCGAGTCAGGGACTCCTATCGCTGGCTCCAGTTGCTGGTCGGCATTCTGTGCATGGCGATGATCGCCAACCTGCAATACGGATGGACGCTGTTCGTCAATCCGCTCGACGCGAAATATCACTGGGGACGCGCTTCGATTCAGGTCGCGTTCACCATATTTGTCCTGCTCGAAACATGGCTGGTCCCTATTGAAGGCTATCTCGTGGACCGCTTCGGCCCGCGGCTGGTCGTGTTGGCAGGCGGCATTCTTTGCGGTATCGCGTGGGCAATGAATGCCTATGCCGATTCGCTCACGTTCCTGTACGTCGCCGCTGCGATCGGCGGTCTGGGCGCAGGGGCGGTCTACGGCACCTGCGTCGGGAATGCGCTCAAGTGGTTTCCTGATCGGCGCGGGCTGGCCGCGGGGCTTACGGCCGCCGGATTCGGCGCGGGCTCCGCGCTCACGATTATTCCGATCTCGACGATGATCAAGTCGAGCGGCTACGAACAGACATTCCTGTACTTCGGCGTCGGTCAGGGCATCATCGTCGTAGTACTGTCGCTGCTGCTCGCCGCGCCCAAGCCCGGCCAAGTGCCGCCGTCTACCAAGGTTCTGCAAACGCGGCGTCAGTTCCGGCCGATGGAGGTGCTAAGGACCCCAGTGTTCTGGGTGATGTACCTGATGTTCGTCCTGGTCGGCGCGGGCGGGTTGATGGCCACGGCGCAGCTCGCGCCGATCGCGAAGGATTTCAAGATCGCCGAAATCCCGGTCAGCCTGGTTGGCATCACGCTGCCCGCCCTCACATTCGCACTCGCCATCGACCGCATCCTGAATGGCCTCACGCGGCCGTTCTTCGGGTGGGTCTCTGACAACATCGGCCGAGAGAAGACCATGCTCATCGCATTTGGGCTCGAGGCGGCAGGCATCTGGGCCCTGTCCATCTATGGCCGCGATCCCGTCATTTTCGTCATCCTGACGGGCCTGGTGTTCTTCGCATGGGGCGAAATCTACAGTCTGTTCCCCTCAACCTCAGCAGACACCTATGGCACGGAATACGCTACCGCTAACGCAGGCCTGCTCTACACCGCCAAGGGCACGGCATCACTGCTCGTTCCGCTCTCAAGCGTGCTCGTCGCGGCGACGGGCACTTGGCATGCGGTGTTCGTGGTGGCCGCGCTGATGAACGCCGTGGCCGCGCTGATGGCGTGGTTCGTGCTAAAACCGATGCGCCAGAAGTTCCTGCAGAAGCTGTCCTAGCGCGTCGGGGCGTCATTGGCCGAACTTCTGCTTGAGGCGCGACAGTGTCTCCGGGGTGAGGTTGAGGTACGCGGCGAGCTCCTTTTTCGGGATACGCCCGGCAAGCTCGGGATGCTTCCTCTGGAAGCGCGATAGCCGTCCCGGCGCATCGAGCAGGTGCAAGGTGATGCTGTGCGCCATCACCTCCGACATCAGCTTCATTACCTCATACTCGAAGCGCAGCTTGATTTCCGGGTGGCGCTCGATGAACTCCGCCCACAGCGGCATCGGCAGCTCGGCGGTGCGCACCTTGGTCACCGCGACGATCGAATAGGGCACCGGCGTGCGCAGGCGCCACGCGGCATACGAGGTATCCATCTCGGTCTCGGCGGCGAAGCGCAGGATCATCTCCCGCCCCTGGGGGTTCGACACCACGCGCTTGAGCATGCCGTCGACGATGAAGAACTGCTCCATCTCCTCGTCGCCCTGCCGCACCAGCGGGTCCCCCTTGCGGTAGTCGGCCACGGCGAGCAGCGGCTCGAGCTCGGTCCATTGCGGCGCGCTTATCCCCTGCAGGATTAGGTTCTGCCGCAGCTGCAAGCGGATGCTGTTGCGCTCCGGATGGGTCGCGAGGCTGGTCATCGGAGGCGGCATTTTAGTCCCTTGACCTCAGTCAAGGCCGTCCGGGGGAGGGCATTCTTACCATTACGATCCTCACAGGAGGCACCTCATGGGCACCGTCGAATCTCAAATCGCCACACAAGTGACCGACGGCTTTCACCTGGTCATCGATGCCCTCAAGTTGAACGGCATCGACACGATCTTCGGTCTGCCCGGCATCCCGATCACCGACTTCACCCGCATGGCACAGGCAGCAGGCCTGCGCGTGATTTCGTTCCGCCACGAGCAGAACGCCGGCAACGCCGCCGCCATCGCCGGCTTCCTAACGCAGAAACCAGGAATCTGCCTGACGGTGTCCGCGCCTGGCTTCCTCAACGGCCTGACCGCGCTGGCCAACGCCACCACCAATTGCTTCCCGATGATCCTCATCAGCGGCTCCAGCGAGCGCGAGATCGTCGACCTGCAGCAGGGTGACTACGAAGAGATGGACCAGCTCGCCATCGCCAAGCCGCTGTGCAAGGCCGCCTGGCGTGTCCTGCACGCCGAGGACATCGGTGTAGGCATCGCGCGAGCCATCCGCGCCGCCGTCTCGGGCCGCCCGGGCGGCGTCTACCTCGACCTGCCGGCAAAGCTGTTCGCCCAGACCATGGACGCGCAAGCCGGCAGGAAATCGCTGATCAAGGTGGTCGATCCCGCGCCACGCCAGATCCCCGCCCAGGACGCCGTGCAGCGCGCCCTTCAATTGCTCAAGAGCGCCAAGCGTCCGCTCATCGTGCTGGGCAAAGGAGCCGCCTACGCGCAGGCCGATGCAGAGGTTCGGTCTTTGATAGAAAAAACGGGGATTCCGTACCTGCCCATGTCGATGGCCAAGGGCCTGCTGCCCGACACGCACGAGCAGTCCGCTGCCGCTGCGCGCTCCTACGTGCTGCCCGAGGCCGACGTGGTGTTGCTCGTCGGCGCACGGCTCAACTGGCTGCTCTCGCATGGCAAGGGCAAGACCTGGGGCGGCAAGGGCCACAAGGACTGGGGCGGCCAGAAGTTCATCCAGATCGACATCTCGCCGCAGGAGATGGACAGCAACGTGCGTATCGACGCCCCGGTGGTGGGCGATATCGGCTCCTGTGTGTCTGCTTTTTTGAATGAAATCAAATCAGGTTGGGCGAAGCCGCCGGCGGAATGGCTGGGCGCCATCGCCGAGCGCAAGAACAAGAACATCGCCAAGATGGCCGAAACGCTGGCGAAGGATCCGAAGCCGATGAATTTTCACAGCGCGCTCGCCGTGGTGCGCGACATCATCAAGGCCAACCCGGACGCCATCCTGGTCAACGAAGGCGCCAACGCGCTCGATTTCACGCGCAGCATCGTCGACATGTACAAGCCGCGCAAGCGCCTGGACGTGGGCACCTGGGGCGTGATGGGTATCGGCATGGGCTTTTCAGTCGCCGCCGCCGTGGTCAGCGGCCTGCCGGTGATCGCGATCGAGGGCGACAGCGCCTTCGGCTTCTCCGGCATGGAAGTCGAGACCATCTGCCGCTACAACCTGCCGGTCTGCGTGGTGGTCTTCAACAACAACGGCGTCTACCGCGGCACCGACGTCAATCCTGCCGGCGGCCCCGATGTGGCACCGACCGTGTTCGTGAAGGGTGCGCGCTATGACAAGCTGATCGAGGCCTTCGGCGGCGTGGGCGCGCACGCCACCACCCCCGCCGAGTTGCGCAGGGCGATGGAAGAAGCCGTCCGCTCGCGCAAGCCCACGCTCATCAATGCCGTCATCGATGAGACCGCCGGCACCGAAAGCGGTCGCATCACCAGCCTGAATCCGACGAGCGGGACAAAGAAATAGAGTTTTTGGAGATCAGAATGGAAGCACTCAAGGGAATCCGCATCCTCGACATGACCCACGTGCAGGCGGGCCCGACCTGCACCCAGCTGCTGGCATGGCTGGGTGCCGACGTGATCAAGCTCGAGCCGCCGCAGGGCGACGCGACGCGCGGCCAGCTGCGCGACGTGCCGCATGCAGACAGCCTGTACTTCACGATGCTCAACTGCAACAAGCGCTCGATCGTGGTCAACATGAAGAGCGCCGAGGGCAAGGCGGTGTTCGTCGACCTGCTGAGGAGGTGCGACATCGTCATGGAGAATTTCGGACCCGGGGTGCTCGACCGGCTCGGCTTCACCTGGGAGAAGATCCACAGCCTCAACCCGCGCGTCGTGATGGGCTCGATCAAGGGATTCGGCTCGAGCGGCCCGTATGCCGATTTCAAGGCCTACGAAAACGTGGCGCAGGCGATGGGCGGCGCGATGAGCACCACCGGCCTACCGGAGGGGCCTCCTTTTGTTACCGGTGCGCAGATCGGCGACACTGGAACCGGCCTGCACCTCGCGATCGGGCTGCTGGCCGCGCTGCGCCAGCGCGACCGCACCGGCGAGGGACAGTACGTGGAGGTGGCGATGATGGACGGCGTGATGAACCTTTGCCGGGTCAAGTTCCGCGATCATCAACGCCTTTTTAGGGGTCCTTTAAGTGAATATTCAGTAGAAACCGCGCAGGGCATGGGCGCCGTGCCTCGCGCCGGCAACGACTCCGGCGGCGGCCAGCTCGGCAACGCCATTCACTGCAAGCCCCACGGCCCGAACGACTGGCTGTACGTGGTCGTGCAGGAAGCCGTGTGGGAGGGGTTGGCGAACCGCATCGGGGGCGATGCGCTGGCAAAAGACCCGAGGTTTGCGAAGATCGCCGACCGCCGCAAGAACCAGGATGAAATGTGGAAGCTCATCACCGAGTTCGCGAAGAACTACACCAAGCGCGAGTTCATGGCGATCCTCAATCCGCTCGATGTCCCCTGCGGGCCGATCATGAGCACCGAGGACCTGGCCAACGACGAGCACGTGCGCGGGCGCGACATGTGGGTCGAGCTCGACCATCCGCAGCGCGGCAAGTGGTTCAACGTCGGCATGCCGATCAAGCTCTCGGCCTCGCCCGCGGTGATCAAGCGCAGCCCGACGCTCGGCGAGCACACTGAGGAGGTTCTGCGCGAGGTGCTAAGGTACGACGACAACAAGATCAAGTCGTTGCAGCAGGCCGGTGCCTTCTCCGCGCCGCCGAAGAAGGCGGCGTAATGAGAATCGCGATCGTAGGCCAGCAGGATTTCGGCAAGGCCGTGCTCGAGGCTTTCCTCGCGCGCGGCGACGAGGTCGCGGGCGTGTTCTGCGCGCCCGAGAAGCCCGGCGCCAGGCCAGACGCGCTGAAGACCGCGGCGCAGGAAAAGGGCGTTGCCGTCTTTCAGTTCCAGTCGCTGAAGGCGGACGCGGCAAAAAATGCTCTCAAGAAACTCAACGCAGAGCTGGGCATCATGGCTTTCGTGCTGCAGTTCGCGCCGCAGGACTTCGTCAACATTCCCAAGCACGGCACGATCCAGTACCACCCGTCGCTGCTGCCGAAGTACCGCGGTCCATCGTCGATCAACTGGCCGATCATCCGGGGCGACGCGAAGACCGGGCTGTCGATCTTCCGGCCGACCGATGGCCTCGATGAAGGGCCGGTGATCCTGCAGAAGGAGACCCCGATCGGCGCCGACGACACGCTCGGCACGGTGTACTTCGAGCGCCTGTTCCCGATGGGGGTGAAGGCCATGCTGGAAGCAGCAGATTTAGTCATTTCTAATAAACATAGAGAAGTGGTGCAGGACGAATCGCAGGCCAGCTATGAAGGCTGGTGCCGCAGGGCCGAGGCGCGCATCAACTGGGCCAACCACGCCGACTTCGTCTACAACCTGGTCCGCGGCTGCAACCCCGCGCCGGGCGCCTGGACCACGCTGGAAGAAAAAGAATTACAGATCTTCGACGCCCGCAAGCATCCGGTGCGCACTTTCGGTGCGGTCAAGGGCAAGATCGGCGAAATAGTCGAACTGTCCGACAAGAGCTTCCAGGTCAGCGCTCAGGGCGGCCGCATCGAAGTGCTGCGCGCCAAGCTCGGCGATGGCAAGAAACTCGCCGCCGCGGAGCTGCTTTCCTCGGGCGCAATTAAGGCCGGCGCGATCCTCGGCAACTGATTTCATTTCGCTTTCCAAAACCCGCGTAAATATTTGACGCAGCGTAGTTTTGGCTGCAACAATCCGCCTTAGGGTCCTGATCCAAAAGAGCGGGGAGCACGGGGCATGAAAGCCGGTTTGTGGAGGACCGACTGGTTTCTCGGTGCGGTCGTGGTTCTGGTCGTGCTCGCCTTCAATCGCGCGAGCGATCTGATTCCGAGCCTCGAGCAGAAGGCCTACGACCTCGGCGTGCAATCGACTTCGCGCCTGCCGTCCGACAAGGTGGCGGTGATCGCCATCGACGACACGAGCATCGCGAACATCGGGCGCTGGCCCTGGTCGCGCGAGATCCACGCCAGGATGACCGACCTTCTCGCCGGCGCGAAAACCAAGGTCATCGCGAACACCGTGTTCTTCAGCGAGCCGCAGATCGATCCGGGGTACGTCTACATCACCAAGCTGCTCGACCTGGCCGCGGCGCCGACGCCGGAGATGGCGCCGATCGTCACGCTGCTCAAGGAGGCGGAGCAGACGCTCAATACCGATCGCCGGCTGGCGGAGAGCTATGTCAAGGCGGGCAACGTGCTGCTACCGGTTTTCTTCCGCATCGACCTGCCGCGCGGCCGGCCCGACAGGCCGCTGCCGGAATACTTCCTGAAGAACGCCATTCCCGCGAAAATCGGCGATGACTTCGGCGCCCTGACGACAGCCGAGGTGCAGCTGCCGGTCGAGCTGATCGGGCGCAGCGCCGCGGCGCTCGGCCACCTCAGCGCGCGGCCGGACGTCGACGGCGGCGTGCGCACCGAGCCGCTGGTGCTGCGCTATTTCGACCATCATTTTCCGTCGCTGTCGCTGATGATCGCGGCGAAAAGCCTCAACCTCGGGCCGGGCGACATCAAGATCCAGCCCGACAGCGTCAGCCTCGGGCGGCTGCGCATCGGCACCGATCCCCAGCTCAAGATGTACACCTATTTCTATGGCGACCGGGGCGACCAGCCCGCGTTCCCGGTCGACTCGTTCTACGATGTCTACAGCGGCAAGATCCCCCCTACCAAGTACACCGACAAGATCGTGCTGATCGGCGCCACCGCCGCCGGCATCGGCACCTACCAGGTGACGCCGGTCTCGGCGGCGACCCCGCCCGCCGTCGCCCTGGCGCACGCGGTATCGTCGATCCTGCAGGAGCATTTCTTCGTCGTGCCCCCCTGGGCGTCCGCGGCGGAACTGCTCATCATCGCGCTCGTCGCCGCCTATCTCACCGTGCTGCTGCCGCGGCTCAAGGCAGGCCCGGCGCTGGTGATCTCGGGCGGCGCGTTTGCCGGGCTGCTGGTGCTGCACTTCGCGCTGATGAGGTCCGCAGGCATCTGGATGCAGCTCATGCTGCCCGCGACGCTGCTGCTGGTCGGCCATGCCGCGCTGGTCTCGAAGCGCTTCATCGTCACCGAGCGCGCCAAGCTCAAATCCGACGAGACCTCGGCCGAGTCGAACCGCATGCTCGGGCTCGCCTACCAGGGCCAGGGCCAGCTCGATCTCGCCTGGGACAAGTTCCGCCAGGTGCCGCTTTCCGAGGCGCTGCTAGACAACCTCTACAACCTGGCGCTCGACTTCGAGCGCAAGCGCCAGTTCAACAAGGCGGAGAGCGTGTTCCGCACCATGCACGAGTTCAACCCGAAGTTCCGCGATCTCGAGTTCAGGCTGTCGCGCGCCAAGCAGCTCTCCGAGACGGTGATCCTGAGCGGCGGCGCCTCGCATCCGGGCGGGTCCCTGCAACTTGGCATGGGCGAAAAGCCCAAGTTCGGCCGCTTCGAGGTGCAGAAAGAGCTCGGCAAGGGCGCGATGGGGGTGGTCTATCTGGGCAAGGATCCCAAGATCGGGCGCGAGGTGGCGATCAAGACAATGGCCCTGTCGCAGGAGTTCGAGGCCGACGAGCTGGCCGACGTGAAGCAGCGCTTCTTCCGCGAGGCGGAGACCGCCGGGCGCCTGTCGCACCCCAACGTCGTCACCATCTACGACACCGGCGAGGAGCACGACTTCTGCTACATCGCCATGGAGCTGCTGAAGGGCGGCGACCTGGCGCCTTACACCAAGGCCGGCAACCTGCTGCCGGTTGATCAGGTGGTGTCGATCACCGCGCGGGTCGCCGATGCCCTGGGCTACGCGCACCGCCAAGGCGTGGTGCACCGGGACATCAAGCCCGCCAACATGATGTACCACCGGGAGAGCGACACGCTGAAGGTCACCGATTTCGGCATCGCGCGGCTCACCGACAGCTCGAGGACCAAGACCGGCATGGTGCTCGGCACGCCGTCTTACATGTCGCCCGAGCAGCTCGCCGGGAAGCGCATCGACGGGCGCTCGGACCTGTTCTCGCTCGGCGTGACCCTGTACCAGCTGCTCTGCGGGAGACTGCCGTTCGAGGGCGAGTCGATGGCGCAGCTCATGTTCAAGATCGCCAGCGAGCCGCCGACCGACATTCTCGCCGTCAACCCGGCGCTCGCGCCGTCGCTGGTGGCGTTCGTCGAGCGCGCGCTGGCGAAAAACCCGGACGAGCGCTTCCAGACCGGCGAGGAGTTCAGCGGCGCATTGCACGCGGCGCTGTCCGCGACGGCGATCAGCGAGGTCGACATCCGGCTCTGAGCGCGCGCATGGACCTCACACAGACGCTGGAAATCGCAAGCTGCACCGATCCGGGCATGGTGCGCTCGCACAACGAGGACTCGGTGGCGGCGGACGCGGCGAACGGGTTGGTGGTGCTCGCCGACGGCATGGGGGGCTACAACGCCGGCGAAGTCGCGAGCGGCATGGCGACCACCGTCATCGTCACCGAGATGCAGCAGGTGCTCGCCAGCGCGCGCCCCTATGACGTCGACCCGCGCACCAGCCAGGAGATCGCCGCCCGGCTGCTGCGCGAGCAGGTGCTGAAGGCGAATAGCTCCATCTACCAGGCCGCGCAAAGCCAGGCGCAGTACGCCGGGATGGGCACCACGCTGGTGGTCTGCCTGTTCTACGACAACCGCGTGCTGGTGGCGCACCTCGGCGATTCGCGTGTTTACGTGCTGCGCGACGGCAAGTTCAAGCAGGTGACGCGCGACCACTCCCTGCTGCAGGAGCAGATCGATTCGGGCCTGATCACGCTGGAGCAGGCGAAGAACGCGCAGCACAAGAACCTCGTCACCCGGGCCCTCGGCATCGACCCGAGCGTCGAGCCGGAAATGCACGAGTACCGGACCAAGCCGGGCGACATCTATCTGCTTTGCTCCGACGGTCTGTGCGACATGGTCGACGATGACGACATCGGCATGGCGCTGCAGGCCCTGGGCGGCAACCTCAAGCTCTGCGCGCAGCAGCTGGTTCAGATGGCCAATGACAATGGGGGGCGCGACAACGTTTCAGTTATACTCGTCCGCGTCCTTCGGGAGTACCCGGCCGCGCGAGGCGTGATGGCCAAGGTATTCGCGTGGTTAAAATAACCCCCCCAAGGGGTCAGCTATGGCGAAACTGATACTCAGCATGGATGGACTGGTGCTCAAGGAGATCCCCTTGACGAAGGAGCGCACCACCATCGGCCGCAAGCCCCATAACGACATCCAGATCGACAACCTTGCGGTGAGCGGCGAGCACGCGGTGATCGTCACCATCCTGAACGACTCGTTTCTAGAGGACCTCGGCAGCACCAACGGCACGGTCGTCAACGGCAACCCGATCAAGAAGCACTTCCTGCAGAACAACGACGTGGTCGAGCTCGGCAAGTACAAGCTGAAGTTCGTCGGCGAGCCCGCAGCCGCGGTCGGCGCCGAGAAGGCGGATTTCGAGAAGACCATGGTGCTGCGGCCCGCGGCGATGAAGGCGGCGGCCGAGCAGGCCAAGGCAATGACCGGAGGTGCCCCGCAGGCCGCCCCCCATGCGGCGGGCGCTGCGCGCGTCACCGCCTCGCAGCACGCAGCCGTCAGCGCCACGGCCGCCGGGATCGCGGACAAGGATCCCAGGCCCGCGCCAGCGCCAGCGCCGGCCGCCAGGCCGGCGCAGCCGCTCGGCGCGATCCAGCTGCTGTCGGGCAACAACGCCGGCAAGGAGCTCGAGCTCTCCAAGCCGCTCACTACGCTCGGCAAGCCGGGGGTCGGGGTCGCGGTGCTGACCCGCCGGCCGCAGGGCTACTTCATCACGCATGTGGAAGGCGCCGGCCGGCCCGCGGTCAACGGCCAGCAGATCGGCGCCGCGCCGCACGCGCTCAAGGATCACGATGTGATCGAGTTGGCCGGAGTGAAAATGGAATTCTTCCTGAAGGCGTGACGCCCAACGGCAGGCCATCTGAAACGGCATATCGTAAGGATCGCCCTAGGCCTCGCGATCACGCTGTTCTTCATCGGGCACGCCGCCGGACTCTACCAGGTCGGGTTCATCACCCAGATCGACAACATCATCTACGACACGCGGCTGCGCCTCACCATGCCGCGCGGGGTCGACCCCCGCATCGTCATCCTCGACATCGACGAGAAGAGCCTCGGCGAGATCGGCCGCTGGCCGTGGAGCCGCAGGCTGATGGCCGAGCTGGTCGACAAGCTGTTCGACCAGTACGGCGTCGGGGTCCTCGGCTTCGACGTGATCTGGGCGGAGCGCGATACGAGCTCCGGGATCGACGTGCTCGACTCGCTGGCGCAAAAGGATCTGAAGGCGGTCCCTGCGTTTCAGCAGGTCTACCGCGATCTGCGGGAAAAGCTCGACAACGACGGCTTGTTCGCGGCGTCGATCAAGAGCCGCCCGGTGGTCCTGGGCTATTACTTCAACGCCGAGGACAATGCCGTCAGGGTCAACGCCATCCCTGATCCGGTGATTCCGAGGGGAACGTTCGCCGGCCGCAACATCAGCTTCCTGCAGTGGAAGGGCTACACCGGAAACCTGCCGATCTATCAGAAGCACGCCGCCGCTGCCGGCCATTTCAACCCGAAAGTCGACGACGACGGCGTGTCGCGGCGCGTGCCGATGCTGCTGGAGTTCGAGGGCGCGTATTACGAGCCCCTGTCCCTGGCGATGGTGCGTACGTACCTCGCGCTGAAGACCGGCAAGTTTCCCGAGGTCGAGCCCGGCTTCGCGCCGGAGCGCTACGTGTCGAGGAGCTACGGCGGGCTGGAATGGCTCAAGGTCGGCCCGCTGACGATTCCGGTCGACGAGACTGCGAGCGCCCTGATTCCGTACCGGGGGCACAAGTTCAGCTTCCCTTATCTCTCGCTCAGCGACGTCATCAAGGACCGCATCATGCCCGACGCCTTAAGGGGCAAGATCGCCCTGATCGGCACCACCGCGCCGGGCCTGCAGGACCTGCGCTCGACGCCGGTGGACAGCGTCTTCCCCGGCGTCGAGATCCATGCCAATCTGATCGCCGGGATGCTCGACCGCGATCTGAAGCAGAAGCCGCCGTACATGCTCGGCGCCGAGGTGGTGCTGCTCGTCATCGGCGGCGCCGTGCTCGCGGTGCTGATCCCGATGCTCTCCGCGCTGTGGGCGACCGTGGCGGCCGGCGTCGGCTTCATCCTCATCGTGGCAGCGGACCTCGCGGTCTGGCAGCAGGGCGGGCTGGTATTGCCGCTCGCCGCCTCGATCCTCATGACGGCGGCGCTGTACACGATGAACATGGCGTACGGCTATTTCGTCGAATCGCGCTCCAAGCGCCAGTTCACCGACCTGTTCGGCCAGTACGTGCCGCCCGAGCTGGTGGACAGGATGGCCGCGGATCCGCGCAAATACAATATGGAGCCGCGCAGCGCCGATCTGACGATCCTGTTCTCCGACGTGCGCGGCTTCACCGGCATTTCCGAGGCGCTCAAGCCCGACGAGCTGCGCGAGTACATCAACGAATACCTTACGGACATGAGCACCATCATCCGCAGCCAGTACCGCGGCACGCTCGACAAGTACATCGGCGACGCGATCATGGCGTTCTGGGGCGCGCCGGTGGACGATGCGCAGCACGCGCGCAACGGCGTGCTCGCGGCCATCGAGATGCAGCGCGAGCGCGGGAGGCTGAACGCCAAGTTCGCCGCGCGCGGCTGGCCGACGCTCAAGATCGGCGTCGGCGTGAATTCCGGCACCGTGCGGGTCGGGGACATGGGGTCGCAGGTGCGGCGTGCGTACACGGCGATGGGCGACGCGGTCAACGTCGCCTCCCGCCTCGAGGGCCGCACCAAAGGCTACGGCGTCGGCATCCTGGTCGGCGAAGCCACGCGCAACGCCGTCGCGGACGTGGTGTTCCGCGAGGTCGACCGCATCAAGGTGACGGGCAAGCACGAGGCGGTGACCATTTACGAGCCGATCGGGCTCGAGTCCGAGGTGGACAAGGACGCGCACGACGAGCTGAGGCTGTGGAACCAGGCGCTGCGGCATTACCGCGCGCAGCAATGGGATCAGGTCGAGGTATGCCTGCTCAATCTGCGGCGCATGAATCCCGCCTGCGAGCTCTACCAGGTCTATGCGGAAAAAGTAGCCGAAAGGCGCCGCCAACCGCCGCCGCCCGACTGGGACGGCGTGACGGCGTTCGACGAGAAATAGGGAGAAGAGCGTGCGACTGCGAGTCCTCGGCTGCTCGGGAGGGATCGGCGGGCGGCACTTGCGCACCACCTCCTTTCTTCTCGACAGCGACATTCTGATCGACGCCGGCACCGGTGTCGGCGACCTGTCGCTCGCCGAGCTCTCGCTGATCGACTACATCTTCATCACGCACTCGCACCTCGACCACGTCGCCTCGATTCCGTTCCTCGTCGACACGGTGGGTGGCATGCGGACCAAACCGCTCACGGTCCATGCCCAGCGCGCCACGATCGAGATCATGCGCAACCATCTCTTCAACTGGGCGATCTGGCCCGATTTCAGCGAGATCCCGTCCCCGGAGGCGCCATTTCTGCGCTACGAGGAGATCGAAGTCGGAAAAACGATTTCCTTGTCGGGACGCGACATCACGCCGATCCCCGCGCGCCACACCGTGCCGGCGGTCGGCTACCACCTCGACAGCGGAAACGCGAGCCTGGTGTTCACCGGCGATACCGGGCCGAACGACGCGCTATGGCGGGTCGTGAACCGCATTCGCAACCTCAAATTCCTGATCATCGAGACCGCGTTCTCCAACAAGGAGCGCCATCTCGCCGAGGTCTCGCGCCACCTTTGCCCGCAGACGCTGGCCGAGGAGCTCGCCAAGCTCGAGCGCAATGCCGAGGTCTTCATCACGCACATGAAGCCGGGCGAGATCGAGCCGACCATGCAGGAGATCGAGGAGTGCGCCGGCGCCTTCCGGCCGCGCATGCTGCAGAACAATCTGGTGCTGGAGTTCTAGGTGCTTCCCGCCGCGCTGCCGCGCGCCACCCCGGAGCAGCTCGCCAGCCTGGCGCCGCTTGCCGGCCTGACGCGCGAGCGGCTCGCGGAGCTGGCCGACGTGGCGGCGGTCGAGCGCGCGCCGCGGGGCAGCGACCCGATGAAGGAGCGGCCGAAGGCGACGCAGTCGGTGTTCCTGCTCCAGGGCGAGCTGCTGGTCGTGTTCCAGGGCGGCGGCACGCTGGTGGTGGTCGGCGGCTCCGAGGACGCGCGCCACGCCCTCAACCGGCAGAAGCAGAAAGTGGTGCGCACCAAGGCGATCACCGACGTCGACCTGCTTGCGGTGGACGACGAGGTCCTCGACATCCTCGCCACTTGGGACCAGGTCGCCGCCGCCGGGACCGAGAGCGACAGCTCCCCGGTGGCGCGCGCGATGATCGCGGGCGCGTTCTCGCTCGGCAACCTGCGCGGCGGCGCGTTCGCGCAACTGCCGGCCGCGCGCATCGAGGAACTGCTCAAGCGCTTCGAGCACGTCAAGACCGCGCGGGGCGAGGTGGTCATCCGGGAAGGCGACGAGGGCGACTTCTACTACGTGATCGAAGCGGGCCGTTTCCAGGTCGAGCGCCTGGTCGGCGGCGCCAAGATGGTTCTTGCCGAGCTGAAGAGCGGCGAGGCATTCGGCGAGGAAGCGCTGGTCTCGGAAGCCAAGCGCAACGCGAGCGTGATCTCGCTCGGCGAGGGCGAGCTGCTGCGCCTGGGCAAGCAGGATTTCAACGCCTTGCTGCGCGAGCCGCTGCTGCGGCGCATCGCCTTCGACGAGGCGGCCGAAAAGGTGCGGCGCGGCGCGCTCTGGCTCGATGTGCGCTATCCCTCGGAATACCAGTACGACAAGCTGCCCGGCGCGATCAACGTGCCGCTCGCCGAGGTGCGCAACATGTTCGCGGTGCTGGACCGCTCCAAGGAATATGTGGCTTATTGCCAGAGCGGGCGGCGCAGCGCCGCGGCGGCGTTCCTGTTCGCGCAGCGCGGCTTCAGGGTTTGGCTGCTGGAGGGCGGTTTGCGCAGTGCGGAAAGACAGCCATAACGGGTGTAATTCATTGAAAATCATGGATCCTGACGCTACGATGAGGGCATAGAATGGCGGGACCACGGAGGGCGGGAATGAGCGCAGTGCTGAGCCATCAGGCCACCACGCAGAGCGACGTCGCTGCGCGCCTGGCGTTCCAGAAGCAGCTCCAGGCGGTCACCAACAAGATCCACGCCACCAACAACATCGACGAGATCATGCTCGAGGTGAGCGCCGACATCTGCGCCCTGTTCAACGCCGACCGCCTCACGATCTACTCGGTAGGCGAGGACAGGCAGGCGATCGTCTCCAAGGTGAAGACCGGCCTCAACTCGTTCAAGGACCTGAAGCTGCCGATCGCCGAGCATTCGATCGCCGGCTACGTCGCGCTCGCGAAGAGGACGGTCAACCTCAAGGACGTCTATGACGATGGCGAGCTGCGCGCGCTGAATGCCAATCTGCGCTTCCTGCAGGAGGTCGACAAGCGCACCGGCTACCGCACCAAGCAGATGCTGGTGGCGCCGATCGTGGAGCCGGGCACGAGCGAGCTGATCGGCGTCATCCAGATCATCAACAACAAGACCGGCGTGCCGTTCGGCGGGCTGGCCGAGGAAGGCGTGCACGAGCTCGCCCAGACCCTCGCCATCGCGTTCAAGCAGCGCCAGAAGCCGCAGCTCGTCAAGACCAAGTACGACTACCTGATCGCGGATGCCGTGCTTTCGGCCGGCGAGTTCGAGCTCGCCTCGCGGCAGGCGCGCAAGAAGGCGATCGACGTCGAGCAGGTGCTGATCGACGAGTTCCAGGTCAAGATCCCGGCGATCGGCGCCGCGCTGTCCAAGTTTTTCAGCGTGCCGTACGAGCCGTACAAGCCCGACCGCGTCAAGCCGACGGAGCTGCTGAAGAACCTGAAGCGCGAGTACGTCGAGGCCAACCAGTGGCTGGCGATCGACGACACCAGGGAAGGGCTGGTAGTCCTGTGCCTGGACCCCGAGCGCATCCGCTCCTCGCGCATCGCCTCGAACGTATTTCCCAAGTCGCGCCTGGTCTACAAGGTCACGACGCGGAAGGAATTCAGGGAAACGATCAATCAGTTCTATGGCCAGGAAACGGCCATGGACAGCGGCAACATCGACGAGCTGCTGTCGGACCTTGACGACGAGATGCCCGAGGTGACCGACGGCGACGAGGTCTCCGAGGCGGCCGACAACGAGCTGGTGAAGCTGGTAAACAAGGTCATCATCGAAGCCTACAATCAGGGCGCCTCGGATATCCACATCGAGCCTTACCCGGGCAAGGGCAAGACCGAGATCCGCTTCAGGAAGGACGGCTCGCTCGGACCCTATATCGAGGTGCCGGCGAGCTACCGCTCGGCGCTTGCCGCCCGCCTCAAGATCATGTGCGACCTGGACATCTCCGAGAAGAGAAAGCCCCAGGACGGCAAGATCAAGTTCAGGAAATTCGGGCCGCTCGACATCGAGCTGCGCGTCGCGACGATCCCGACTGCGGGCGGCGTCGAGGACATCGTGATGCGGATACTCGCCGCGGGCGAGCCGATGCCGCTCGAAAAAATGGGGTTCAGCGCGCGCAACATCGACGAGCTGCAGCGCGCGGTGTCCAAGCCCTACGGCCTGTTCTTCGTCTGCGGTCCGACCGGCTCGGGCAAGACCACCACGCTGCACTCGGTGCTGAAGTATCTCAACACCCCGGATACCAAGATCTGGACTGCCGAGGACCCGGTCGAGATCACGCAGAAGGGCCTGCGCCAGGTGCAGGTGAACAGGAAGGCGGGCCTCGACTTCGCCGTGGTGATGAAGGCCTTCCTGCGCGCCGACCCGGACATCATCATGGTGGGCGAAATGCGCGACAAGGAAACCACCTCGATCGGCATCGAAGCCTCGCTCACCGGCCACCTGGTGTTCGCCACCCTGCATACCAACTCCGCGCCGGAGTCGATCATCCGCCTCCTCGACATGGGGATGGACCCGTTCAACTTCTCCGACGCGCTGCTCGGCGTCCTCGCGCAGCGCCTCGCCAAGCGCCTGTGCAGCTGCAAGCAGGCCTACAGCCCGGAGCCTGCGGAACTGACCTCTTTCCTGCGCGAGTACTGCGAGGAGCTGATGAACACGCCCCGGTTCAGGGCCGATCCGAAGGGCGCGATGGAGGCGGTCTACAAGGAGTGGGTGAGGACCTACGGCAGCGACCGGGGCCAGCTGACGTTCTACAAGCCGGTCGGTTGCGACAAGTGCGGCGGCAGCGGCTTCAAGGGACGCTGCGGCCTGCACGAGCTGCTGATCGCGAGCGACCGGCTGAAAAAGGCCATCCAGGAGCATGCGCGCGTCGCCGAGATGCTCGCCATCGCCGTGGACGAGGGCATGCGCACCCTGAAGCAGGACGGCATGGAGAAGTGCCTCGCCGGGACCACCCATATCAAAGAAGTCCGCTCGGTCTGCATCAAGTGAGCGGCACCATCGATACCACCGCCACTCGGGAATTCCGCCTGGGAGGTGCCGGGGCGGCGCCGGAGCAGGACCTCGTGCTGCGCCTGGAGCAGCTGAACGCGATCGGCGCGTCGCTCTCCGCCGAGCGCGACATCGACCGGCTGCTCGAGGCGATCCTGACGGCGGCGAAGACGATTACGCGCGCCGACGGCGGCACGCTGTACCGGGTGACGGAGGAGCGCACGCTGCGCTTCGAGATCGTGCGCACCAGCTCTCTCAGGTACTACCTGGGCGGTACCACGGGACACCCGGTGCCGTTCTACCCGATCCAGCTGTACAAGGACGGCAAGCCGAACCAGAGCATGGTGGCCGCCTACGCCGCGCTCACCGGCAAGACGGTCAACATCGCCGACGCTTACACCGCGGACGGATTCGACTTTTCTGGTACTCGCGCCTTCGACACCAAGACCGGCTACCGCTCGAAGTCGTTCCTCACCGTGCCGATGCGCAATCACGACAACGAAACCATCGGCGTGCTGCAGCTCATCAATGCGCTGGAGCCCTCGAGCGGCGCCATCGTGCCGTTCTCGCCCTCGGACCAGCGGCTGGCGGAATCGCTGGCGTCGCAGGCTGCGATCGCGGTCACCAACCGGATGCTCATCAACCAGCTCGAACAGCTGTTCGAGTCCTTCATCAATCTGATCAACAGCGCGATCGACGAGAAGTCGCCGTATACCGGCGGCCACTGCCAGCGGGTCCCGGTGCTGACCATGCTGCTTGCCGAGGCGGTGAGCGAGACCAAGGACGGGCCGCTGCGCGACTTTCACATGTCGGAGAAGGACCGCTACGAGCTGAAGATCGCCGGCCTGCTGCACGATTGCGGCAAGGTGACCACCCCGGTCCACATCGTCGACAAGGCCACCAAGCTCGAGAGCATCTTCGATCGCATCCAGCTGATCGACACGCGCTTCGAGGTGCTCAAGCGCGACGCCGAGCTTGAGGCACTCAGGAAAAAGCATAATTTCCTGGAACAGAAAATGCGCATGGAAGCGGCGGAAGAAGACAAGCGCCTGCGCGACCGCCTGCGGCAGCTCGATGACGACCGCAAATTCCTGCATGCCTGCAACATCGGCGGCGAGCGCATGCGCGACGAGGATGTCGACCGCGTGCGGCGCATCGGCCAATACCGCTGGCGGGACTTCGCCGGGCACGAGGCGCAGTTTCTCAGCGAGGACGAGGTCAAGAACCTCACCATCCGCTCCGGCACGCTTACCGAGGACGAGCGCAAGGTGATCAACCATCACATCGTCGCCACGATCCGGATGCTCGAGGCGCTGCCCTGGCCCAAGCACCTCACCAAGGTGCCCGAGTACGCGGGCGGGCACCACGAGCGCATGGACGGCAAGGGCTATCCAAAAGGGCTGACCCGCGAGCAGATGTCGGTCCAGGCGCGCTGCATGGGCATCGCCGACATCTTCGAGGCGCTTACCGCCAAGGACCGGCCCTACAAGAAAGGCAAGACGCTGTCGGAGTCGCTCGAGATCCTCGGCCGGATGAAGCTCAACAACCACGTCGACCCGGATCTGTTCGACATTTTCGTGCGCAGGAAGGTCTACCGGCGCTACGCCGAGATGTTCCTCGATGCCGAACAGATCGATGCGGTCGACGAATCGAAAATCCCCGGCTTCCAGCCCTGATCTGCCGCGCAGGTGACAAAAATTGGCGGCCGCGAACGGGAGTTGTCGGCCCCGGTCGCCGCGAGCAGGTTTATTGTGTGTTACAAATCATACCGTTAGAGCACTGTGGGAGCTGGCATGCACGTTGCGTGTACGGGGCAGGTCGCGTTGCAAAGCGGCCCGCTTACCAACAATACGAGGGAGTATCCATGAAGACGTTGCAGAAGGGCTTCACCCTGATCGAGCTGATGATCGTGGTTGCGATCATCGGCATTCTGGCGGCGGTCGCGCTGCCGGCGTATCAGGACTACACCGTGCGCGCGAAGATGTCGGAAGTGATTCTCGGCATGAGCGCGTGCCGCACCTCGATCACGGAAGTGTACCAGTCCGGCCCGACGAATCTTCCTGGCCCAGGCAACTGGGGCTGCGAAGTTGGCGCCACGCAAGCCACGAAGTACGTGGCGGGAATCACTACCGACGCGAACGGCGGCGTGACAGCCACGGTGACTGGCATCTCGGCTTCGGTGAATGGTTCGCTCGTTACGCTGATTCCGTGGGCGACTTCCACGGCGGCGGCGACGATCACCCAGGGCAACAGCGCGACGCTGTGGGGATGGGTCTGCGGGGGCACCGGCACCACGGTCCCGCTGAAGTATCTGCCCGGCTCCTGCCGCGGCTAATAACAAAGCATAGCGTTGATGAAAGGGTACCCTTCGGGGTACCTTTTTTTTAGGCTTTCCCGCCGGACACGGTCGAAGCGAGCAGCCTGTTCCGCTGCTCTTCGAACAGCCGCAGAAATTGCCGGTCGCCGGTCTCCGCGTAAGCGATCTTCAGGGCATCGAGCGCCACGAGATCGGCCAGGCGCCCGGCAAACGGCGCGCTGAGCGGCATCGCGAATGGAGGATAGTTCTTGGTCTTGAAGGCCCCCGATGCAAGCATCAGCGAGACCACCCGCTCCATCACCATGATCTTCATCTGCGCCGGCTTCGTTTCGCCGTCGTCCTTGGCGTACTCCACCGGCCTGGCCAAGGCGTCGTGCAGTGGCGAGCCGGGAGTCTCCGCAAGCTCGAACAGGCGATTGAACACTCCGTTCCAGAGGCCCCAGAATCTCGGCTTCGCCAGGAAATAGTTGGAGTACACGGTGTTGCGGGAGTCGTTGACCAGCGCATCCAGCCGGATTGCAGGATCGAGAGCGTGAAGGAATTTCGTGGCGGCATCGAGGAAGCCAGGGAAGCAGTTCGCGCCTTGCTCGAAAACGTTGTAGAAGCAGGCGCCATGGCACGGGTGCGGCGAAAACGTGATCGCGTCCGCCTCGCCCGCCTGGCTCGCGAACGCCATCACCTGCTTTCCGCTGAGCTGCGTTTTCCTGAAGAAGAGCGGCGAGAAAAACCCGTAGTAGGCCGATTCGTCCAGAGCGTTGGCGGAAAAATAGCCGCGCATCGGCCAGTACTCGTACCAGTCCGGCCGCTCGTTCGCCGAGTTGTCGAGCGGCTCGAAATCCGGGTCGAGCGACGCCCTGGTGGCGTCGTTGTAGAAGATCTGGAACGCATGGATACGGCTGGCCATGCCGGCATTTTAAGGGTGAAGGACTACGCGGGAACGCCCTCGCACCATCTGCGCCACATCTCCCGGTAGGCCAGCTCCAGGTCGCGCGTGAACCGTACTTCGTCCATGAGGGGCGAGGCTCGGGTGCGCTCGCGCAACGAGACGCGCAGCGATGACAGCAGCTTGGGTTCGCGGGAGAATTCCATGGCGCGTTGCACGTAGTCGCCCGGTGTCGAGGCGATCCATTCCGGCAAGCCGACGGTCATAAGGATGCTCGCAGCGCTCCGCGAAGCGGGACGCGGACCGGGAACGGTGAGCACCGGCACCCCCATCCACAGGGCGTCGCAGGTCGTCGTCCCGCCGCTGTAGGGGGTCGGATCGAGCGCTATGTCGACCGCGTCGTACCAGCGCAAATAGTCGTGCACCGGCAAAAAGGGCACGATCGTGAGCCGCGCCCCGGCGATCCCGGCCGCACCGAGATCGCGGCGCAATCCATCCGCAGCACGGCCCTCCGCCACGCCCGCGACCACCAAACGCGAATCGGGCAGCCGGTTCAGGATTTGCGCCCACAGAGCGCGCGTCGCAGGCGAAATCTTTGCGATCTGATTGAATGAGCCGAAGGTCACGTGACCGTTGCGCTCGAGCGGCGGCGTCGGCGAGTGAGGAACCGAAACGAACGGCCGGTAGCACCACTGGCTGTTTGGCAACCGCACCAGGCGCTCCGTGTGCAAGCGCTCGGTGAGGCCAACCGGGTCGCAGTGGTGGTCGGTAATGCGGTACTGAATGCGGCTCAAGCCCGTCGTGTTCAGATAGCCAAGCCAGCTTGCTTGAACGGGCGCTGCTTGTTGCGCGAACACGCCCAGCCTGGGGACGCCGGAATGACCGGCGAGATCGACCAGAATGTCGATGCGATCGTCGCGTATGGCCTCTGCCAATTGCGCTTCTGACAACGCGCGGACGTCCCGCCACACATCGGCCCGGGCCGACAGCCGCTGGGTGAAGTCGTCCACCTTCGTGCTGGTGGCGTAGCAATACGCTTCGAACCGCTTCCTGTCGTGGTGCTCCAGCAGCGGCAGCATGAATAGCCCTACCGGGTGATAATTGAAATCACCGGAAACGTAGCCGACGCGAAGCCGGCGTTGCGTTGCCGCGCGGTCGCGCTGAAATTTGAAGGGCTGGGGGTGGGCCCTCTCCAATCGTTCGCCGAACGACCGATGCAAGCCGGACAGAGCGTCCGCGGAAACGCTTTCGATGAAATTCAGCTCGAGAAGCTCGAACGACTCCAGCTCGAGGCTGTCCGGCAGGCAAGCCCGGCCCGCGCGGCAGACCTGGAGCATTTCTCCAACCTGTCCATGCCGGTGAAGCAGGTTGCCGAGCATCCTATACGCGCGAAGGAAGCCGGGGTCCCGTGCGATCACGCTGCGCAGGGCCGCTTCGGCCTCGGCGTCGCGCTCGAGCTTCATCAGCGTCGTGCCGTAGTTGTAGAGCGCTTCGGTCCAGTCCGGCTTTTCCTTGAGAACCGCCTCCAGCTCCGCTGCCGCTCCCGCCAGATCGCCCTTTGCCTCGAGCATGTGGAACAGTGCCGCGCGTGCGCCTACATCGCGCGGGCGCTGGCGCAGCGCGCCTCTGAGCTCCACTGCCGCGGCCTCAAGCTTGCCCTGCGCTTGCAGCACATATGCGTACACTATGCGTGCGTCAGGAAAATCCGGCCGGCTGCGCAGCGCCTGCTCCAGCAGCCGCTCGGCCTGCGGCAGCTCACCGCGCGCATAAAGAAGCTTGCCCAGGTTGTAGTTCGCAGCAGGGTTGGCCGGGTCGCAAGCAAGGGCCTGCTCGTATGAGCCGATCGCGCCGGCCATATCGCCCATGGCCTCGAGTCCGATGCCAAGATTGATATGCGCCTTCGGATAGCGACTGGCGAGGGCGGCGGCCCGGCGGTAAAGCTCGCAGGCCTGCAGCAGCTCCCCAGCGTCTTCGGCGCGATTGCCCTCGGCGATCAAGCGGTCGGCGGCCTCATCGGCCGATAAGCTCGCGTCGCCTGGTTGCTTGGAAAGCCAGTCGACCATCAGCGGATTCTAACGACGGCTCGCCTGGGGCGCTCCACGTATAATCCACGCACACGAGCACGCTGGAGCGCAATGCTGCTGGACTGGTTCTCCAGGAAGGACGTCGACCAGTTCGCCGACTCGATTGTCGCCGAGCTGCTGCAGCATTTTCCTCAAGCCGGACTGGACGTTTCCACGAAAAAGACTGCCGAGCGGGCGATGAAAAAGCTCGATCGGATGCTGCTACGCATCAGCCGGTTCGCGGCCGAGCATCGGCCGAACCTGTACCAGAAGGCCTGCTTCGGCAACCGCGTCAAGTGGGCTTTGAAGGAGGCCGGATACCCGGCGCCGTTCGTGGAGGTCTGCACCCACGAATTCATCACCCAGATGACGCTCCGTTCGGCTCCCCCTCGCAGTCGGAGCAGGCCCATAAAGTGACGGAATTTGACACTTGTAGACCAAAAGGAGCTTTCAGGAACCATTCATCGGTGTGAATTATTTGGCGATGATGGCTATGGTCTTTTTTAAGAATCAGGCTCTTGTAGAAACATAGAACGCTTGGCATGGTCATTGCGAGCATCAAGACAGGTCGGGTACAAGCCGATCGACTTACCACCGGTTAGAAGGGGGTTTCCAATGAAAAGGCTGCAGAAAGGCTTCACCCTGATCGAGCTGATGATCGTGGTTGCGATCATTGGCATTCTGGCGGCGGTCGCGCTGCCGGCGTATCAGGACTACACCGTGCGCGCGAAGATGTCGGAAGTGATTCTCCGCATGAGCGCGTGCCGCCCCTCGCTCACGGAAGTGTACCAGTCCGGCCCGACGACTCCTCCTGCCCCAGGCCAATGGGGCTGCGAAGTTGGCGCCACGCAAGCCACGAAGTATGTGGCGGGAATCAGCACCGACGGGAACGGCGGCGTGACAGCCACGGTGACTGGCATCTCGGCTTCGGTGAATGGTTCGCTCGTTAGGCTGGTCCCGTATTCGACTTCCACGGCGGTGGCCACGATCCAATCGGGCAACAGCGCAACGCTGTGGGGATGGAAGTGCGGGGACACTGGCACCACGGTCCCGCTGAAGTATCTGCCCGGCTCCTGCCGCGGCTAATAACAAAGCATAGCGTTGATGAAAGGGTACCCTTCGGGGTACCTTTTTTTTTGGGGGCGCCGGGACGCCGGATGACCGAGTTCACGATTCTCTTGCCCTGCCTCAACGAGGCAGCAACTGTGGGCAACTGCGTCGCCAAGGCGCGCGGCTTCCTCGCGCGCGCGGAGATCACAGGCGAAGTGCTGGTTGCCGACAACGGCTCCCGCGACGGCTCACGCGCGGTGGCGGAGCAAGCCGGGGCTCGCGTAGTGGAAGTCGCGGAGCGCGGTTATGGGGCGGCGCTTGCCGGAGGCATCGCCGCCGCGCGCGGCCGTTATGTCATCATTGGCGACGCGGACGACAGCTATGACTTCGGCCGGCTGGAGGGCTTTGTTGCAAGGCTGCGCGAAGGCTACCCCCTGGTCATGGGCAACCGGTTCCAGGGCAGCATCGGCAAGGGCGCCATGCCTTTGTTGCATCGCTATCTCGGCAACCCGGTGCTCAGCTTCGTAGGGCGCCTGCTGTTCCGCGCGCCGGTCGGCGACTTCCATTGCGGCCTGCGCGGCTTTGACCGCGACGCCGTCAGGTCTCTCGACCTGAGGACCAGGGGGATGGAGTTCGCGAGCGAGCTGGTGGTCAAGGCCGCGCTCGCGGGATGGCGCATCGCCGAAGTTCCCACCGCGCTGCAGCCGGACGGCCGCGGACGCCCGTCGCATCTGCGCAGCTGGCGCGATGGCTGGCGCCACCTGCGCTTCCTGCTGCTCTTCAGCCCCCGCTGGCTGTTCCTGTATCCGGGGCTCGCCTTGCTGGCGCTCGGCATGGCGCTGACGACGGCGCTATATTTCGCGCCGCTGCATTTTCTCGGCGCAGGACTCGACATTCACAGCATGCTGTACGCCTCCGCCGGCGCATTGCTCG
>VBBY01000127.1 GCA_005881595.1 Betaproteobacteria bacterium
CGCTGCTCGCGGTGCCGTCGGAGGTGGTGACGCTGATCGGGCCGCTCGAGACGCCTGCCGGCACCGTGGCCGTGATCGCCGTGGCCGAGCTCACCGTGAAGCTCGCGCTCACGCTGTTGAACAGCACCGCCGTGGCGCCGTTGAAGTTGGTGCCGCTGATCGTCACGCTGGTGCCGACCGGGCCACTGCCTGGCGTGAAGCTCGAGATCGTTGGCGGGTTGATGACCGTGAAGCTCGCCGCGCTGCTCGCGGTGCCGTCGGAGGTGGTGACGCTGATCGGGCCGCTCGAGACGCCTGCCGGCACCGTGGCCGTGATCGCCGTGGCCGAGCTCACCGTGAAGCTCGCGCTCACGCTGTTGAACAGCACCGCCGTGGCGCCGTTGAAGTTGGTGCCGCTGATCGTCACGCTGGTGCCGACTGGGCCACTGCTCGGCGTGAAGCTCGAGATCGTTGGCGGGTTGATGACCGTGAAGCTCGCCGCGCTGCTCGCGGTGCCGTCGGAGGTGGTGACGCTGATCGGGCCGCTCGTGGCCCCTGCCGGCACCGTGGCCGTGATCGCGGTGGCCGAGCCCACCGTGAAGCTCGCGCTTGTGCCGTTGAATAGCACCGCGCTGGCGCCGGTGAAGTTGGTGCCATTGATCGTCACGCTGGTGCCGACCGGGCCACTGCCTGGCGTGAAGCTTGTGATGGTCGGCGGACTGGCGTTGGAAACCGTGACGGTGACCGGCTGAGACGTCCACTGCACGCCAAGAATATCTGTCGCCACTGCGGTCAGCGTATGCGAGCCATTGCTCGCGGTAGTCGTGTTCCAGGAAACCGAGTAGGGCGCTGACGTGTCTTCGGCGCCGAGGTTGGCACCGTCCAGCTTGAACTGCACTCCTCTTACGGTGAGAGCACCGATGATGTTTATTACGCTGGGGGTGACCGGCACCGTGCCTCTTACGGTGAGAGCACCGATGATGGTTACGCTGGCGGTGACCGGCACCCTGCCGCTGACGGTGGATCCGTCAGCCGAGGCCGTAGTGGTGACGATCAGGCTGCCCAGCAATTGCGCCTGGGCCGGCTGCGGCGCGAGCAAGCTCCAGCCGATCATCGCCGACAGCGCTGTTGCGTAAGCCAGTCGTGCCCGGTTCATTGCGTTACGCCATCTATGCGGTTGAGGTTCCATCGGCAGACAGCGGTTTGGCGTCGGGCAACGGCCCGTCTAACTTTCCCTGGTCGTCCTCATTCGGTCATTGAGAAGCGGCATCCTGCGCGGCTAGGGCGGTGGGGAGACACCGAACCGATTCAAGACATTCGCCGTGATGCGCTGGATGCGCGGGTCCATGTAGCCATCGCCATCGTCACTCAATCCCCAGGCCCAGCTGGTCGTGCCCGCGCCGAATACCCACGCGCCACTCGGTGCCTGGTAGATCGATGAGTTCGCGATCATCGTTGTACGGCTGTAGGAATCGACGAACGGAGATTGCGACAGCACCTGGTAGGTGCCGGCGACGGAAGCCGGAAGCGGGAAGTTCGACATCGACGAGTCCATTTCGTAACCGACGATCTTCGGGATGCTGTCGCCGTCGGCGAGTCCCGTGCCTGCGTACACCCAGCTCGAGCTGTTCTGCACGACATATGGCGAGTTTGGCGTCTTGACATCGATCGATCCTGAGAACTGCACTCCGACGAGCTGCTGCTCGGGGCGGTTGACGGGCGGATCGCGCCACAGGACGGTGGTCGTCGGACCCTGTACCGGGTCCGGGCTGTGTCCGTCCGGGCTGTTCTTGTAGCAAACCATCACACGGTCGGCGGCGCCGCTCAGCGGAGACGGCTCGAACCGGACCTGCCAGAACACCGCGTCTGCGCCGAAGAAGCCGAGATGGATGCCGGCGTCGCGTGCCTGCTGGACACCGTCGTACATCGGCTTCGACCAGTACTCGTTGTGACCGACCGACAGGAACGCTTTGCTATTGAGCAGCCGCACGCCGTTCTCATGCGTGTCCAGGTCGGTGGAGTACTTCACGTCGTAGCCGGAGCTTTCCAGCCAGCGAATGAAGTAGAACTCCCACTGGAAGAACTGCCCCGCGCCGTAGTCGGCGTACGGCCTGTTCCACGACACCTTCGCCGCGCGCGGCGTGCCCGTGACGGTGTTCGCGCCGTAGCTGTTGAAATCGTAGAGGCTCTTGCCGGTCGCGTTGTCGTCCGGGTAGTTGCTGTAAGCCTGGTAGGTGTTAACGGCCTGCTGGAACATGATGTCTGCGACCCGCGCATCGTCGCGCACGACGAAGGTGATGTAGTTCTGGTAACCCTGAGCGTTCGTGAGCATCACGACGAACACGCCGCTGGTCCAGTTCGGAGGCACCGCGAGCGTGTAGCTCGCCGTCCAGTTGCACTCGGTGAGCCCCGTGGTGGCGTCGACCGGGCAGGCGGGCTGCGCCACGCCCTGCAGCGGGCCGATGCTCTGCATCAGCCGGCCCCCCAGGCCCTGGTACCAGCCCATGCGATACACGTCCATGGTGTATTGCTGGGCGGGATTGACCGTGACATAGAAGGTGATCGACTCGCCCTTGTTCACGCTGGTGGCGGAGGCGTAACCCTTGATCTGCTTGTTGACGTCGTCGGCGGGTGGGATGTTGTGCAACCACATCCGCCAGTTGCCCGAACCCGGCTGCTGGTTCTCGAGCACGATCGGTGACACAGGAGTAAAGGTGACGCTGTTGTCGGTGCTGGTGGAGGCGGTGTTGAGGTTGCCCGCGGCGTCACTGGCCACCCCGGCGGGGATGCTGGCGAGCACCGTGCCGGAAGAGGTCATGCCGCTCACCGCCACGGTGTAGATGGTCGGGCCGCCGCTCACCGTCGCTGTCTTGATGCCGCCCGCGGTGCCGCTGAGCGTGATGCCGGCGCTAGTGAAGCCGCTTATCGGCTTGCTGAACACGGCGGTGAAGTTGATTGGCGAGCTGCTCGTAGGATCGGCTTGACCCGCCGCCTGGTTGATCGTCACCGTGGGCGGGGTGGTGTCGGAAGGCGTAAAGCTCACGCTGTTGTCGGTGCTCGTGGACGCGGTGTTGCCGTTGCCCGCCGCGTCACTGGCCACCCCGGCAGCGATTGAGGCGAGCACCGTGCCGGCGGTGGTCATGCCGCTCACGGCCACGCTGTAGGTGCTCGGGCCGCCGCTCACCGCCGCGGTCTTGGTGCCGCCCGCGGTGCCGCTGAGCGTGACCCCGGCGCTGCTGAAGCCGCTCACCGGCTCGCTGAAGACGGCGGTGAAGTTGATCGGCGAGCTGCTCGTAGGATCGGCTTGGCCCGCAGCCTGGTTGATCGTCACAGAGGGCGGCGTGGCGTCGAAGGTCACGCTGTTGTCGGTGCTGGTGGAGGCGGTGTTGAGATTGCCGGCGGCATCCTGCGCCACCCCGACGGCAATGCTGGCGATCACCGTGCCGTCGGTGCTCATGCCGCTCACCGCCACGGTGTAGGTGCTCGGACCGCCGCTCACCGTGACCGTCTTGGTGCCGCCGGCGGTGCCGCTGATGGTGACGCCGGCGCCGCTGAAGCCGCTCACCGGCTCGCTGAACACGGCGGTGAAGTTGATCGGCGAGCTGCTCGTAGGATCGGCTTGGCCCGCGGCCTGGTTGATGGTCACCGCGGGCGGGGTAGTGTCGGGGGGCGCCGGAGTGGTGGCGCTCGCGGAGCTGGACTGCGCCGAGAGATTGCCTGCGGCGTCATAGGCCGCGACGGTGTAGCTATACGTCGTGGAGGGCGAGAGGCCTGTGTTTGCAAAGGAAGTCGCGCCCGTCGTGGCGATCTGGGAGCCGTTGCGGTAGACGCGGTAGCCGCTCACGCCGACGTTGTCCGACGAGGCCGTCCAGGAGAGATTGATCTGCGAGGAGGAGACGGCGCTGGCCGTCAGTCCCGTGGGGACCATGGGCGGCGTGGTGTCGGGGGGCGGGCCATTCGAGACGGTGACCGTGACCGGATTAGAGTTCCACCGCACGCCAAGG
>VBBY01000128.1 GCA_005881595.1 Betaproteobacteria bacterium
CTGGACCGATACGCTGTTCTCGCTCCGCGTCGAAGGGCCCGGGCTGCAATTCGAGGCCGGGCAGTTCGTGCGCCTCGCCCTGGACATCGACGGCGAGCGCATCGCGCGCCCCTTCTCGTTCGTCAATCCGCCGGCGGACCCGGTCCACGAGTTCTACGGGATCGTGGTGCCTGGGGGGCCGCTCTCCCCGACACTCGCGCGCCTGCAGCCGGGCGATACGCTCTACCTGGCGCCCAACCCGGCCGGCTTCCTCGTGCTGTCCGAAGTGCCGGACGCCGAGACGCTGTGGCTCATCTCCACCGGCACCGGGATCGCGCCGTTTCTGTCGATCCTGCGCACCGAGGCGCCGTGGCTCAGATTCGGGAACGTCGTCCTGGTTCACGCGGTGCGTTACGCGAAGGAACTCGTGTACCGGGACTTAATTCTTGAAATTTCAAGAAAACAGAAGCTTCGTTACGTGACCTTCGTGAGCAGGGAACCCAATCCGGGGTCGCTGTCCGGACGCATCCCGGCCGCGGTGCGCGACGGCCGGCTGGAGCAGGCGGCGGGCCTCAAGATTGCTCCTGAATCGTCCCAGGTGTTGCTGTGCGGAAATCCTGACATGCTGAAGGACGCCACCGCCGCGCTCGTGGAGCGCGGCCTGCGCAAGCACCGGCGCCGCAACCCCGGCCAGATCAGCGTGGAGAGCTTCTGGTGAGCGCCCCCTCGAGGCTGAGCGCGATTCTCGCCACGCTGTCGCTGCTCGCCGGCTGCAGCGCGGTCCGGGTGGCTTACGACCACGCCGATACCTGGCTGCGCTGGCACGCGGGGAATTATCTCGATGTCCATGGCGAGCAGGCCGGGGAGCTCGACGAGCGCATCGATGCATTCCACGACTGGCACCGCGCCACGGCGCTGCCGAAGTACGCACGCCTCTGCGAAGAAGCGGCGCGCCGCCTCGGCGGCGGTCTCTCGCGCGAGGACATCGTTTGGGGGTACGATTCCCTGATGGCGCAGGCGCGCGAAGGCCTGCGTGCGGCTGCCGAACGGATCGCCCCGTTGCTCGATCGTCTCAGCCCGGAGCAGGTCAGGCACATGGAGAAGCGGTTCGCCGAGGACAACCGCAAGTTCGCGCGCGAGAACCTGCGTGGCAGCGAGGCCGAGAGAAGGAAGCGACGCGCGACGCGCACGGTGGAGCGACTGGAGGACTGGGTGGGAAGGCTGTCCAAGGCCCAAATCGAGCGGGTCAGGCAATTCTCGGAGCGCGCGCCGCTCTACTACGAGATGCGCGACCGCGACCGCAAGCGGCTGCAGGGCGAGCTGCTCGCCATGGTCCGCGCCCGGGAGGCGCAAAAGCGGCTGCCCGAGCGCGCCGCGAACTTCGACCGCGGGCGCGACCCCGCCTACGCCGCCGCGAGCGAGGCGGCGCGGCAGGAGTACTTCGCCCTGCTGCTCGATCTCGACCGCACGCTGAGCGCCGAGCAACGCGTCAGGGCGGTGGCCACTTTCCGCCGCTACGCCGACGACTTCACGCTCCTCGCGGGCCAGGCAGCCCCGGAACGGCCGCCGCGGTGAACGACCCCGCCCTGCGCGGCATCAAGCCCGCGCTCGAGTCGCCGGGGGAGAGCTATGCCGGGCGCACCCGGTATACGCAGCTCGAATACGAGGCGCTGCTCGCCAACGCCTCGATCGGCATCGCCTTCACCCGCGAGCGGCGCGTGTTTCTCTGCAACCCGAGGTTCGCCGAGATGTTCGGCTGGAGCGCGGACGAGCTGATCGGCCAGCCCGGCGAGGTGATGTACCCCAGCCGCGAGAGCTACGAGGCGCTCGGCCAGATCGCGGTGCCGATCCTTTCCGCGGGCCGGCAGCTCGACCTGGAATGGGAGCTGCGGCGCAAGGACGGCTCGACGTTCCTGTGCCGCATGATCGCCAAGGCGCTCGACGCCGGGAACACGCAGCGCGGCACGGTCTGGATCGTCGAGGACGTCACCGAGCGGCGGCGCGCCGACGAGCGCGCGCAGCGCGCGGCCGCCGAGCAGGAGCTGATCCTCGACAATGCCTCGGTCGGCATCGCGTTCGTGCGCAACCGGGCGATCCGGCGCTGCAACCGTTTCCTGGAGGACATGGTCGGCGCAGGCCCCGGCGAGCTCGTCGGCGCGAGCTCCGCGGTGCTGTTCGCCACGGAGGAGGGATGGCGCGAGGCGGGGCTGCTTGCCTATAGCACCACCGCCCCCGGAGAAACGCACGACAGCGAATGGAAATTCAAACGCCGCGACGGCTCCGTGTTCCATTGCCGCACCCGCGGCCGGCGCATCGATGCGGGGGGCGAGGAGCAGGAATGGATCTGGAGCTTCGAGGATGTCACGGCCGAGCGCGAAGCCGAGGCGCGCGTGCAGCAGGCCCTGGACGCCCTCGAGCGCAAGGTGGCCGAGCGCACCGCGGAGCTGGAGGACGCGAAAGCCCGCGCCCAGCACCTGGCCGGCCATGATGCGCTGACCGGGCTTCCCAACCGCAGGGTCCTGGAAGACCGGCTCAGCCAGGCGCTCGCCCTGAGCTACCGCAACCGGCAGCAGACCGCGGTGATGTTCATCGACCTCGACCGCTTCAAGACCATCAACGACTCGCTCGGACACGGCGTGGGCGACGCGCTGCTCAAGGAAGTGGCGCAGCGCCTGGTGAAGCAGCTGCGCGTCGGCGACAGCATCTGCCGCATCGGCGGCGACGAGTTCGTGGTGGTGCTGCCCGAGGTCAAGCGCTCCTCGGACGTCGCCGGCGTGGCGCAGAAGGTGATCGAGCAGCTGTCGAATCCCGCGCTCATCGAGGAGCGCGAGCTGGTGGTCACGCCCTCGATCGGCATCAGCGTCTTTCCCGACGACGGGCGCGACGCCGAGACGCTGATCCGCAACGCCGACGCGGCCATGTACCACGCGAAGGAGATGGGCCGCGCCAACTACCAGTTCTTCACCGAGCAGATGAACCTGGCGGCGTCGCGCCGCCTGGCGCTGGAGAGCGACCTGCGGCGCGCGCTCGGCCGCGACCAGCTGCGCGTGCACTACCAGCCGATCGTCGCGGTGGAGAGCGGGCAGGTCGTGGCGCACGAGGCCCTGGTGCGCTGGCAGAACCCGCATCGCGGTCTCGTCGGCCCGGCGGAATTCATCCAGGCGGCGGAGGAGACGGGCCTCATCCTGAAGATCGGCGAATGGGTGCTGCGCGAAGCCTGCCGCTGGGCGACGTTCATCGGCGCGGAGCGCGGCCTGCAGGTTTCGGTAAACCTCTCCCCCCGCCAGTTCAACGACCCCAAGCTGGTGCAGCTCGTCGCCAGGGTGCTCAGGGACAGCGGCCTGCCGGCGCGGCTGCTCGAGCTCGAGATCACCGAGTCCACCGCGATGCAGCACAGCGACGTCGCGTTGAGCACGCTCAACAGCCTGAAGGAGCTCGGCGTGTCGATCGCCATCGACGATTTCGGCACCGGCTACTCGAGCCTCGCCTACCTGAAGCGCTTCCCGGTGGACAAGGTGAAGATCGACCGCGCCTTCGTCGCCGACGTGCCCGGGGACGAGGACCAGAGCGCCATCGTCGCGGCGATCGTGGCCCTCGCGCACGCGCTCGAGATCAAGGTCATCGCCGAAGGCGTCGAAACCGCGATGCAGCGCGAGTTCCTGAGGAATTGCGGCTGTGACTTCCTGCAGGGCTATCTCACCGGGCGGCCGCTGGATGCCGACAGCGCGGCCAAGGAATATCTCTAGCTTGCGCGTTGCCGCGCTTGCCGGCCTGATGCTCGCCGTCGCGTCGGCCGGCGCTGCGGGCGATCCAGGCCTGCGCGTGCAGGAGATGTACGTGCGATCCATCGCCAAAGCCCCTCCGGCAGGCAAGCGGCAGCGTTTCGATTTCCTCGTCTTCTATGCCGACGGCGCCGCCTATCGCGGCGATGCGAGCTTCTTCGCCAACGAGAGCCTGGGCAAGGACCGCCTCGGCACCTACCAGGCTGTCGGAGACGACATCCGCATAAGCTGGCCTGCCGGCAAGACCGAGGTGATGCGCCGCCGCGGCGAGCGGCTGAGCGGCGCGGCCGGAACGCGCTGGCAGCGCCTGCCCAAGGTCAGCGGGCTGCGGCTGCAAGGCACTTATGCCATCGCCGCCCGCACTGCGGAACCGGTCTGGATCGAGTTCGGAAGCGACACTACGTTCTGGGACCAGGGCGTGATTCGGCACGCCGCGAATCTCGAGGTCCTGGAAAGAGGAGTGCCTGCGCCGCAAGGCGGCGGAGGAACCTACAGCCTCGACGAGTACACGCTCACCCTGAGCTATGCCGGCGGGCCGGCTGCGAGGATGTTTTTCTGCATCCTCCCGGGCGAAAAGGACCTGGCGCGCCCGAAGCGGCTTGTCGTCAGTACCTACCTCTTCGAGTTGAAGCAGTAGGGCCGTGAAACGCGAATCGTTCGCGGCCGGCATGCGCGCGGCAGTGCCGGTCGTGCTCGGCTACCTGGGCATCGGCATCGCCGCCGGCGTCGTCGAGCGCGCGGCCGGCCTGTCGTACGCCGAAGTACTGCTGATCTCCGCGGTGCTGTACGCCGGCTCGGCCCAGTTCGTCGTGACCAGCATGCTGTCGCTCGCCAGTTCCGCCTCGGCGATCGTGCTCACGGTGTTCTTCCTCAACCTGCGCCACCTGCTGCTTTCCGCGGCGCTCGCGCCGGCGCTGCGCGGCGTTCCGGCGTGGAAGAACGCGCTTCTCGGCCTGCAGCTCACCGATGAGACGTTCGTGGTCGCCTCCGGCCGGCGGCCGCTTTCCCCGGCCTGGATGGCGGGGCTGAATCTCGCGGCGTGGAGCGCCTGGGCAATGGCCAACCTCGCCGGCGCGGCGCTCTCGGGCGCGGCGCGCGACACGCGCACGCTCGCTTTCGCGCTGCCCGCGATGTTCGCGGGGCTGCTCGTGCTCCAGGTCAGGATCCAGCCGCGGCTGCGCGGGGCGCTGGGGGTGGCGCTTTTTTCCGGCGCTGCGGGCGCCGGCATCCAGCTCGCCGCGCCGGGCCCCGGGGCGGTCATCGGCGCGACCGTGCTGGGGGCGACGCTGGGACTCTCGCTCGAACGATGGAAGTCCGGCCCGAAATCCTCGCGCTAGTGCTCGGCTGCGCGCTGGTCACCGCGGTGCCGCGCGTGCTGCCGCTCGTCGCGCTGTCGCGGCTCGAGCTGCCGCCCTGGCTCGCCGACTGGCTGCGTTACGTGCCGATCGCGGTGCTCGCCGCGCTGCTCGCGATCGAGCTCCTTTCGGCGGGCGCCGCCGGCCTGCCGGCGATCACGGCGGCGTTCGCGCTTGCGGCCGCGACGCGCAGCCTCCTGGGCAGCGTGATCGCGGGCGTTGCGCTCTACTGGCTCCTAAATTGAGCGGCGGCGCTTTTGCTCTAGAAGCTCTTCGATGCCCTCGATGTTGATCTCGACGCCGAGCATGTTCGGATTGACCTCGAGCGCGCGGCGGAACCAGGCGAGCGAGCGCTCGTAATCCTCGAGCTTGAAGTAGATCTGCCCGAGGCCGGACAGCGCGCCGAAGTGCTGCGGGTTGCGCTTCAGCACCTCGGCGCAGTCCGCGATCGACTTCTCGTACTCGCCGGCGAGGTAGTACGCCGTGGCGCGCCGGTTCCAGCCTTCGGCGAAATCGGGCTTCCTCCTGATGATTTCCGAGAACGTCGCCACCGAGTCGGCAAGCCGTCCTGCCTGCATCTCGCCAGTGCCGCGCGCCATCCGGCGGTCGATCTCGTCGTCGCCGGAGCGGCCCCACAGCAGCCACAGGCCCTGCTCGGCGAATTCTCGCACGGTCTCGCTGTCGTCGCGCAGCCGCTCGTGCAGCAGCGGCGCGTCGGCCATCGCGCCGCGGCTGGCGATCCAGTTGACGGCTTCGGCGCGCGTCGCCTCGCTCGGGCTGCGCAGCCCGGCGAGCGCCTCGCTGCGCGACTTCGGCGGTGCGGGGAATGCAGGCGTGGCAGCGGCTGTTAGCATTACGACCACAACGAGCAAGGAGCAGAGATGAAACCGCTGCATCGTTCCCTGATCATAGCGTTGATTGCGCTGCCAGGAATAGGGCTCGCCGCCGAAACGCCCTCCATGTCGAGCGCACCGCGCGACCCGGTCCTCGAGCAGTTCGCGGCCGCTAAGGCGAAGAACGAGTGGGGCGAGGCGCAGGCGACCCTGCGTCAGGCGCTTGCA
>VBBY01000159.1 GCA_005881595.1 Betaproteobacteria bacterium
CTAACGTCCCGGTTTTGCCGCGCGGTGCGCGCAGCGTAGCGGCGAGCTTAACGCGTCGTGCAAGAACCGGTTGTTAGGTGTCATTTCTTCCCAACTGTGCTTCGTCCACGGCAAACTATCAGGCAACCGCCAATAAGTAAGGGCAGCCCTGGAATTAGGCTCTGAATAACGGTGGCGAGCGCACCATGCGGGCCGCGCCAATCATTGCCATTTGTGATGCTCATATGGGCGAAGAAAATCCCTAGGCCAATCACGCCAGCGCCTATACAGGCCACAGCGATGCCACAAACGACAAGAAGCCAACCGCGCACATCCTGAGCGAAAACCTTGAGTATTTGAGAAGGCACGACGCGTTAATGACACCTAACGTTTAATAGTCGATTTAGACGCTGAATATCATAGCGGGTCTTGTGTGGCGCTGTGTCGGCGCCTTTTCGGATCATAGCGTTAGGGTTGCATGGTGTCGCGTTGGCCGTGTTATCCGATCTAGGATGAGCGATCGCTCTGAAGCGACGGGGAATTCGCAGGTTTCGCCGGACAGCGGGCAAAACGCCTGATCGCTCGGCTTGAGCGCTAGCCTTTTTTCGACAGCAGGTGCGCGCAGCCGGCGCGCGTGGCCCAGTACTCCCAGGCGCGCCAGGTCTCCGGCGAGTATGGCTTGTAGCCGGCGTTGCGCGCGGCGATCTCGCCGGGCGAGAGCGGCTTGACCTCGCCCAGACGCAATGCCGCCAGCAGAACACGCGCGTTGCGCGGCACGTAGACCGACATGCGCACCACCTCGATCAGCGAGCGTGCGGCGGCGACGAAGCCATGGCCGCGCATCAGCGCGACGTTATTGCCGCCGAGGGTCCTGGCGAGATCGCGGCCCTGCGGCATGTTGGTGACCAGGAGGTTGGTGTCGCCGAACCGGTCGCGGATGTCCCACACCGGCACGTGCTCGCCCATGAAGCTGCCCGAATGGATCACCGGGCGAAGCGGCGCCGCGGTGATGCCGAAAGGCAGTACGTCCTCGGCGTGCGCGTGCACCACGGCCTGCACGTCCGGGCGCGCTTCGTAGGCCGCCGCATGGATGAAGCGCTCGAGGTAGGGCTGGCGCGAATCGCCGGCGGCGGGGTTGCCCTCGAGGTCGAACTCCATGAGGTCGCCGCGCTCGACCCGGTCCGGGCTGAGCGAGCGCGCCAGGAAAAAGCGCCGCGGGTCGCGCGGGTGCCGGAGGCTGACGTGGCCGTAGGCGTCGACGACGTTCTCGTTCGCCAGGATGCGGTTGGCGATGACGAGGTCGTCGAGGGCGGACTCGATTTCCCCGGCCTGCATCATCTCCCTGGCGCGGTGCGCGCTGCTCCTGCGGCGGCATCCAGGAGCAGCGCCTCGAACGCCGGGGCGTCTAGCGGCGCGCTGAAATAGTGCCCCTGCCATTCCTCGCAGCCCAGCGCCAGGAGGCGCTTGAGCTGCGCCTCGCTTTCCACGCCCTCGGCGGCGACGGCGATGCCGAGCGTGCCGGCCATCGCCGCGATCGCGCGCACGATCGCCTCGTCGGCGGCGTGCGAGTCGATGGCGCGCAGGAACGAGCGGTCGATCTTCAGCTTGTGGATCGGCAGCCGCCTCAGGTAGGCGAGGCTGGAGTAGCCGGTGCCGAAGTCGTCGATCGCGAAGCGCACGCCGAGCGCGCCGATCCGGCGCAGCGTCTCGACGTTCTCGGCGAGGCTCGACATCAGCACGCGCTCGGTGACCTCGAGCTCCAGGCACGACCCCGCGAGCGAGTTGGCCCTCAGGCAGGCCTCGATTCTCTCGACGTAGGCATCGCCTTGCGCGAGCTCTGGCGCCGAGACGTTGACCGCGAACCAGGCGCGGCCCGGCATCTTCCTGTGCCAGGCGCCGGCCTGCGACAGCGCGCGCTCGAGCGTCCACTCGCCGATCGCGCGGATCAGGCCGCATTCCTCGGCGAGCGGCACGAACTCCTCGGGCATCATCAGGCCGCGGCCGCTGTGGTTCCAGCGCACCAGAGCCTCGGCGCCGACGACCTGCCCGCGCCCGCGCACCACCGGCTGCCAGTGGAGCACCAGCTCGCTCCTCGCCAGCGCGCCGCGCAGCTCGTTCTCGATGCGCAGGCGCTCCCCCGCGCGCGCGTTGAGCGCCGGGGCGAACAGGCGCCAGGTGCCCCCGCCGTTCTCCTTCGCGTCGTAGAGCGCCGCATCGGCATTCTTGAGCAGCTCGGCGAAGTCGCGGCCGTCGTTCGGGTAGATGCTGATGCCGATCGAGGCGCCGACGTTGAGCGCGTTGCCCTCGACGGTGAACGGCCGCGCCAGGATCGAGAGGATGCGCTGCGCGAGCACGGCCGCGTCCTCGGCCGACTTCAGGCCGTTCCACAGCAGCACGAAGTCGTCGCCGCCCAGCCGCGCCAGCGTGTCCTCGCGGCTAAGCGTGTTCTGCAGCCGGTCGGCGACCGCGCGCAGCAGCGCGTCGCCCGCCTGGTGGCCGAGCGAGTCGTTCACCAGCTTGAAGCGGTCGAGGTCGACGCAGAGCACCGCGAGCTGGGCGCGGCTGCGCGCCGCGGTGAGGATCGCCTGCCCGGCGCGGTCGGTCAGCAGGGCGCGGTTCGGCAGGCCGGTCAGCGCGTCGCGCGTGGCGAGGTACTCGATGCGCGCCTCGGCCTGCTTGCGCGCGGTGACGTCGGCGGCGGTGCCGCGGTAGCCGATCAGCGCGCCTGCCGCGTCGAGCCGCGGCACGCCGCTCACCGACTGCCAGATGACGCCGCCGGACTTCGTGATCGCGCGGCGCACCACGTCGCGGAACGGGGCCTGCGTGTCCGGAAAATGCGCCTCGCCGAGCGGCATGAACTCGTGCGGCGCGCGGCCGAGGAGCTCGTTGCGCGCGTAGCCGAGCACCGCCTCGACGCGCTCCGAGAGGTAGGTGTAGCGCCACTGCGCGTCGGTCTCCCAGACGTACTCGCCCGAGGCGTGCACCACGTCCCGGAAACGCTGCTCGCGCTCGGCGAGCGCCTGGCGCGCCTGGCGCTCCTCGGTGACGTCGCGCAACACCCCCTGCACCACCATGCGGCCGCGCTCCAGGAACGACACCGCGGCGCCCTCCACGATCAGCTCGGTTCCGTCGAGGCAGCGCATGCGCCGCTCCTCGAACCCGACTGCGGCCGGCGCGGCAAGGAGCACGGACTGCCGCTCGCGCACGCGCGGGAGGTCGGCGGGATTGAACAAGGCCTCCAGCTGCGTGCCGATCAGCTGCGCCGGCGACTCGGCCTTGAGCAGGCGCGCCGCGGCAGGATTCGCGTACTCGATCACCCCTGCCGAATGCACCAGCACGCCGTTTGGCGCGAGGTCGACCAGCGAGCGGTAGCGCGCCTCGGCTTCCTGCAATGCGGTTTCGGCGCGCTTGCGCGAGTCGATGTCGGCGATCGTGCCCGAGACGCGCAGCGCGCGGCCCTCGGCATCGCGCTCGACCACGCGCCCCCGCGCCTGCAGCCATTTCCACTCGCCCGCCCGGGTCGGCACGCGGAACTCGTCGACGTACTCCTCCAGCTCGCCCTTCAGCGCGCGCGCCATGCTGGCGCGGCTGCGCTCGCGGTCCTCGGGATGCATCATGTCGTAGAGCATGGCGCCCTTGCCGACCGCCGGGGAGCGGCCGTGGCCGAGGAAGCGCACCCAGCCGTCGCCGGCGTAGAGCGTGTCGTGCTCCACGTCGAAGTGCCACTCGGCGAGGTTGCCGCCGTCGAGCGCCAGCTCGACGCGCTCCTTCGCCTCGAACACCGCGCGCTCGGCGCGGCGCTGCTCGGTGACGTCGCGCCCGACGCCGCGGTAGCCGAGGAACTCGCCGCGCGGCGTGACCCGCGACCGGCCCGAGATGATGTGGATCAGCCGCGCGCCGCGCTCGTCGGTGCGCTGGATCTCGAGGTCGAAGAACGGCAGCTGCTCGCCCAGGCGCTGCAGATGCGCTTCGAGCGCGCGCGGCTCGACCTCGACGCGCGGGATCTCCCAGAAGCGCTTGCCGAAGGTCGGCTTGTTGCCGAACAGGGTCGCCACCGAGCCGCCCGCCGAGATCCAGGTGATGCGGTGCTCGGCATCGGTTTCCCAGAACCAGTCGGCCGACAGCTCGGTCAGGTCGCGAAACCGACCTTCGCTCGCGGCGAGCTCGGTCAGCTGGCGGGAAGCGCGCCCCAGCGCGCGATGCATCAGGAGATAGACCACGCCGCCCGAGATCGCGGCGAGCAGCAGCCAGTCGGGCACGGGCTAGCCGGCGGACGCGTCGCGGATCGGCGGCGCGACCTTGAGCACTTCGTCGATCGTCGTAACGCCGGCGGCGACCTTCATCGCGCCGCTGATGCGCAAGGGCTTCATGCCCTCCTTCATCGCCTGTTCTCTCAGCGCCGTGATCTCGGCGTTTTTCGCGGCCAGCGATTTGATGGCGGTCGTAAAAACGAGCGTTTCGTAGATTCCGACCCGCCCCAGATAGCCGGTCATGCGGCACTCGAGGCAGCCGACGGGCTTGCAGACCATCGCCGGGCGGCTCGCTTTCCACGGCGCGACGAGCGTGTCCCAGGCCGCCTGGTCCTCGCCGCGCTGCAAATCCATTTTCTGCTTGCAATGCGGGCACAGCGTGCGCACCAGGCGCTGCGCCATGACGCCGTTCAGCGTCGCGTTCAGGAGGTAGGGCGCGACGCCGAGCTCGAGCAGCCGCGCCACGGCGCTGGGCGCGTCGTTGGTGTGCAGCGTCGAGAGCACCAGGTGGCCGGTGAGCGCCGACTGCACCGCCATCTCGGCGGTCTCGAGGTCGCGGATCTCGCCGACCATGATGATGTCGGGGTCCTGGCGCATCAGCGCGCGCACGCCCTCGGCGAAGCCCAGCTCGATCGCCGGCTGTACCTGCATCTGGTTGAACGCGGGCTCGACCATCTCGATCGGGTCCTCGATGGTGCAGACGTTGACTTCGGGCGTGGCGAGCGTCTTCAGCGTCGAGTACAGCGTGGTGGTCTTGCCCGAGCCGGTCGGCCCGGTCACCAGCACGATGCCGTTCGGCCTGGCGGTCATCTCGTTCCAGCGCTTCTGGTCGTCGTCCGAGAAGCCGAGCTCGCGGAAATCGCGCACCAGCACCTCGGGATCGAAGATGCGCATCACGATCTTCTCGCCGAAGGCCGTCGGCAGCGTCGACAGGCGCAGCTCGACGTCGGCCTGCTCGAGCGTGCGCGTCTTGATGCGGCCGTCCTGCGGGCGGCGCTTCTCGACCACGTCCATGCGCCCCAGGATCTTGATGCGGCTGGTCATCGCCGCGAGCACGGCGGCGGGGATCTGGTACACCTGGTGCAGCACGCCGTCGATGCGGAAGCGCACGACGCCCTGCTCGCGGCGCGGCTCGATGTGGATGTCGCTCGCGCGCTGCTCGAAGGCGTACTGCCACAGCCAGTCGACGATGCGCACGATGTGCGCGTCGTTGGCGTCGAACTGCTTGTCGCTCTTGCCGAGCTCGACCAGCTGCTCGAAGTTGGAAAGCCCGCTGGCGGCGCTCGCGCTGCGGTGGGCGCCCTTGATCGACCGAGCGAGGTTGTAGAACTCGACCTGGTAGCGCTCGATGTCGAGCGGGTTGGCGATCACGCGCCGAATCTCGCGCTTGCTGATGCGCGCGAGCTCGGCCTCCCACTCGCGCACGTGCGGCTCGGCGGTGGCGACGATCGTCTCCTTCGCGCTCACGCCGACCGGCAGGATGCGGAAGCGCGTCGCGTAAGCCGACGACATCACCTCGGTGACCGCGGCGAAATCGATCTTCAGCGGGTCGATGTGCAGGTATTCCAGGCCGACGCGCTTGGCAAGCCACTCGGTGAGCGCATCGAGCGTCAGCAGCGCATTGCCTTTTTTCCACTTCTGGTCGGCGACGATCGCGAGCGGATGCATGGTGCCGCGGTAGTAGCGGCGCTCTTTCTTCAGCTGCTCCGCGGCCTCGGCGCCGATCATCTTGTCCTCGATCAGGCCATCGAGGACCTCGCCGAGGCTCAGGCGATGTTCGCCGCCTGCTGCTTTGACCGCTTGTTGCATGAAATCAAGACTATACCGGAAAGCTAGAATGCGCCATGCGCTCTGCGCTCGCGCCGCAGGTCAAATTGCATGAAGTCTGGGCGTGGAGCATGTACGACTTCGCCAACTCCGGCTACACCACCGTCGTCATTACCGCCGTCTTCGGCGCTTATTTTGTCTCTGTTGTTGCCCAGGACGCTCCCTGGGCCACGTTCGCGTGGACGGCTGCCCTGTCGGTCTCCTACGCGGCCATCCTCGTCACCGGTCCGCTGATCGGCGCCTGGGCCGACGCGCACGCCGCCAAGAAGCAGCTGCTGCTGCTCTCGACGATCGGCTGCGTGGTGTTCACGGCGCTGCTCTGGCTTGCCGCGCCGGGCGCGGTCTGGCTCGCGCTCGGCCTGATCATCCTGTCCAACTACTTCTTCGGCAGCGGCGAGAACCTCATCGCGGCGTTCCTGCCGGAGCTCGCCGACTCGCAGGCCATGGGCCGCGTCTCGGGCTGGGGCTGGAGCTTCGGCTACCTGGGCGGGCTCGCTTCGCTCGGCATCTGCCTCGCCTACATCACCGCCGCGCAGCGCAGCGGGCAGCCGGCGGCGCTGTTCGTCCCGGTGACGATGCTGATCACGGCGGGCTTTTTCGCGGTGGCGGCGACGCCGACGTTCCTGTTCCTGCGCGAGAGGGCAGTCCCTCAGCCCGCCACCGAAAACGCGTGGAAGAGAGTCAGGGACACTCTCCAGCACGCGCGCGAATACCGCGACCTGCGCCGGTTCCTGCTTTGCATGCTGTTCTACCAGGCCGGCGTCACGGCGGTGGTGGCGCTCGCCGCGATCTACGCCGAGCAGGTGATGAAGTTCACCACCGAGCGCACGATCATGCTGATCCTGGTCGTCAACGTCACGGCGGCGCTCGGCGCCTTCGCCTTCGGCTATCTGCAGGACGCGATCGGCCACGTGCGCGCGATCGCGCTTACGCTGGTTGGATGGATTGCGATGGTCGTCATCGCCGCCTCCTCGCACAGCGTTTTTTCCTTCTGGGTGGCAGCCAACCTGGCCGGCCTTTGCATGGGCTCGTCGCAGGCCGCGGGCCGCGCGCTGGTCGGCTATCTCGCGCCGCAATCGCGCGTCGCCGAGTTCTTCGGGCTATGGGGGCTTTCGGTCAAGGCGGCGTCGATCTTCGGACCGTTGACGTACGGCGCGGTGACCTGGAGCTTCGGCGGCAACCATCGCCTCGCCATCCTGGCGACAGGCGCCTACTTCGTCATCGGCCTCGCGCTTCTCGCCGGCATCGACGTGCGGCGCGGCCGCCAGGCGGCTATAGATACACTTCAGCGCACCGGATAATTTCGGTGTTGGTCGGCAGCGCGAGGCAGTGCCTCGCATCCTCGTGCCAGCGCCGATGTTTCCTGACGGCCGTTTTCGCGGCCGGCTTGCCGGCCGGCTTGGCGGCCTGATTCGACACCGGCGTCGGCGCCGGCTTCTGCCCCGGCGCCTGGGGCCAGGCCGGCACCGCGAGCGCCAGCGCAAGCAGCAGAACTGTGGGCTTCATACGCCTGTCCCTCTCCGGTAGCGGCTTAGGGATGGAAGGATATCCCTAAATCAATTCAAGCGTTTGAGGTAGGCCCGGACGCGCTGTGCATTAGTGCCCGTATCGCCGCGCCCGACGCGCGACTTCGAGCGCACGTCGATGCGGCTGCCGGCCGGCAGCGGGGTGATCCGCACCACCACGTCGTCCTTGAAGCCGAACCAGAAGGTGGTCGCGGTGGCCTCGATCCGGCCCTCCTTCGGTTGCGCGTCGACGATGTCCCAGCCCATCGCCTGGGCCGCGGCGAGCGCGCGCGCGAAGGCGGCCTCGGGCCCTGCGGCGAGGACGGCCGGCTGGATGTCCGGATAGGCCTTGCGCTGCTGCTCGGCGACCTGCGGCCCCCCGTAGGGCAGCGGCTTCTTGAACTGCGGCGGCTTCTCGGTATCGGTAGTGATGTCGTTGATCCGCGGCGCCGACCTTGCGCGCTGCTGGACGCTGTACGGCAGGTAGGCCGTCGCCGCGCCGACCCCCAGCGCCGCGAGCAGGGCAGCGATCCATCGCGCCCGTCCTTGCGGAAGAAACAGCGCGACGAGCGCCAGCACCGCCGCCGCGATACCGATGTAAGCCGCATAGCGCAGCAGCGCGAAGCCGGTGCCGTACGTCCACAGCCCGAGCCGCACGCCCGCTCCCGAGGCGAGCAGCAGCAGCGCTCCGGCAACGGCAACGATGACCGCCAGCGCGCGCAGCCAGGTCATCGACATGCGCGCATCATACCCTTGGGCTAAAGGTATCATTCGGGCCTTCCCTAAAGACGACCAGAGGAGATCCCGTCATGGCCATTAAAGTCGGCGACCGCTTGCCCGAGGGCAAGCTCATGGAGTCCACCGAGTTCGATTCGGGCACGCAGTGTGCGATGCCGCCCAAGGAAGTGAACGTCGGCGACGCAGTGAGGGGCAAGAAGATCGCCATCTTCGGCCTGCCGGGCGCTTATACGCCCACCTGCTCGGCGAAGCACGTGCCGAGCTACGTGCAGAACCTGGAGAAGCTCAAGGGCAAGGGCGTGAACGAGATCTGGTGCGTGGCGACGAACGACGCGTTCGTCATGGCGCACTGGGGCCGCGACCAGAAAGCGCTCGGCAAGATCCGCTTCCTGGGCGACGGCAGCGCGCAGTGGACCAAGGCGCTCGGCCTGGAGCTCGATCTGAACCCCCGCGGCATGGGGACCCGGATGCAGCGCTTCTCGATGCTGGTTGATACGAAAGGACCTTTCTCATGCTCAAACCCCTGATTAGCGTGTTGCTCCTGGCGGCCAGTGCCGGCGTTTTCGCCGAGCCCGTCGACTGCTCGAAGGCGAAGGACCCCGCGCGTTGCGAGGAACGCGTCGCGAAGTTCAAAGCGGCGCGCAGCAGCGCCGAAAAGGCCTGCGAAGGCAAGCAAGGCGACGCGCGCCACGACTGCATGCGCAAAGAAATGTGTGCCCAGGCGAAGGATCCGAAGGCCTGCATGGAGCGCACCGCAAAGATGAAGGCAGCGCATGGCAAGGCCGAGAAGGCCTGCGAAGGCAAGCAGGGCGACGCGCACCGCGATTGCATGCGCCACGAGATGTGCGCGCAGGCGAAAGACCCGGCGCAGTGTGAAGCCCGCGTCAGGGAAGCGCAACAGCGTCGCCAGCAAAAGAAATAGCGCGCTCTCCAGTCTGATGAAACGGCTGTTCGCCGTCGCCTCGCTGCTGTGCGCCGCTTGCGCCGTCGCAGCCGAGGCGCCGCGCAAAATCGTCTCGCTGCGACACCGCAACGCTGCACATCACCTACCTGGTCGGCTCCCGCCACGAGGGCTACGGCGAGAAAGGCATGGCGCACCTGCTCGAGCACCTGCTGTTCAAGGGCTCCGCGCGCCATCCCAACATCAAGGAAGAGTTCACGCGCCGCGGCGCGCGCTGGAACGGCACCACGTCGAACGACCGCACGACCTACTTCGAGACCTTCGCCGCCGGTGACGACAATCTCGCGTGGGCGATCGAGATGGAAGCCGACCGCATGGTGAACTCGTTCGTCTCCAAGCAGCACCTCGACAGCGAGATGAGCGTGGTGCGCAACGAGTTCGAGCTGGGCGAGAACAACCCCGGCAGCGTGCTTTTCGAGCGCATGCAGCAGGCGGCCTACCCCTGGCACAACTACGGCAATCCGATCATCGGCATGCGCTCGGACATCGAGCGGGTGCCGATCGACAGGCTGCAGGCCTTCTACCGCACCTGGTACCAGCCCGACAACGCGGTGCTGATCGTCGCCGGGCGCTTCGACGAAGCGCGCGCCCTCGAGCTGGTGGCCCGGCACTTCGGCGCCCTGCCACGGCCGTCGCGGCCGCTGCCGGCGCTCTACACCGAGGAGCCGACCCAGGACGGCGAGCGCACGGTGATCCTGCGCCGCAGCGGCGACAACCCGCTCGTCGCGCTGATGTACCGCGTGCCGGCCGGCGCCCACCCCGACTATGCTGCCGTCGACGTGCTCACCAACGTCCTCGGCGACACGCCGAGCGGGCGGCTGCACCGCGCGCTCGTGCAGAAAGGCCTGGCGAGCTCGGTCTGGGGCAGCGAGCGCAGCCTGCACGATCCGGGCTACGTGTACTTCGGCGCGGCGCTCGACAAGTCCGCGTCCCTGGACAAGGCGCGCGACGCGCTGATCCAGGCCGCCGAAAGCCTCCGCAAGGACAGAATTACCGCGGAGGAAGTCGCTCGCGCGCGCACCGCGCTGCTCAACGACTCCGAGAAATCGCAGCTCGACACCGGCGCCTTCGTGCGCGCCCTTTCCGAATTTTCCGCCGTGGGCGACTGGCGCCTGTTCTTCCTGTATCGCGACCGCCTGCGCAGGGTCGGCCTGGAAGACGTGCAGCGCGTCGCCGAGCATTACTTGAAGCCGGCAAACCGGGTCCTCGGCGTCTTCGTGCCGACCGAGCGGCCCGAGCGCGCCGAGATCCCGGCGGCCACCGGCCTGGAGGAAGCGCTTGCCGCCTATCGCGCCGACGATGCCAAGTCGCTGACCCTCGGCGAGGCCTTCGACCCGTCGCCGGCCAACATCGAATCGCGCGTCCTGCGGCGCCAGCTCGCCAACGGCATCAACGCGGCGCTGCTGTCGAAGAAAACGCGCGGCGGCCGCGTTGTCGCCAGCCTCGCGCTGCACTGGGGCGACGAGAAGAGCCTGTTCAACCGCGAGGCGGCCTGCGATTTCGCCGGCGGCATGCTGAGCCGCGGCAGCAGGAAGCACACCCGGGCGCAGCTCAAGGACGCCTTCGACAAGCTCAACGCCACGGTTTCGGTGGGCGGCGAGGGCGCGAGCATCGAAGTGCGCAAGGAGAACCTGGCGGGCGCGCTGCGGCTGGTGGCCGAAGCGCTGCGCGAGCCGGCCTTCCCGCCTGCCGAATTCGACGAGATGAAGCGCGCCGCGATCACCGGCGCCGAAGCGCAGCGCACCGACCCGGCGGCGCTCGCCGGCGTGCGGCTCGCGCGCCACCTGCACCTGTACCCCAAAGGCCATCCGCTCTACACGCCGACCATCGAGGAGCGCATCGAGAAGCTGCGCGCCGCCAGGCTCGGCGACGCCGAAGCCTGCTACCGCGACCTGTTCGGCGCGACCGGCGCCGACTTCGCCGCGGTGGGCGAATTCGACCCCGGCGAAACGGCGCGCCTGGTCGAGGAGCTGTTCGGCGCCTGGCGCACGCCGCTGCCGTTCGAGCGCGTGCCGGCGCGCTACTTCGACCGGCCAGCCTTCGAGAACGCCTTCGTCACGCCCGACAAGGCGAACGCGGTGCTGCGCGCCGGCCTCAACGTCAGGATGCGCGATGACCACCCCGACTATCCCGCGGTCACCCTCGCCAACTACCTGCTCGGCGGTCCTTCGACCGCGCGCGTCCCGGTGCGCGTGCGCGAGAAGGAGGGCCTCTCCTACAGCACCTACACCACGTTCAACTCGAGCCCGTTCGACGAGTCGGCGGAGTTCCGCGTGGCGTCGGTCTTCGCGCCGCAGAACCGCGACCGCGTCGAGCGCGCGATCCGCGAGGAGCTCGAGCGGGCGGTGCGCGCCGGCTTTACCGCGAGCGAGGTGGAGGAAGGCAGGAAATCGCTGCTCGAGGCGCGGCGCATGGCGCGCACGCAGGACCGCGCGCTCGTCGGCCGCCTGGGGAGCTATCTGTTCGCCAAGCGCACCTTCGCCTGGGACATCGAGTTCGAGGCGAAGATCGCCGCGCTGACCGCCGATCAGGTGAACGCCGCATTTCGTCAGCACATCGATCCGGCCAGGCTGTCCGTGATCGTAGCGGGAGATTTCAAGAAGCCCTAGCGGTAGCTCACCTCGAGAATCTCGAGCTCCTCGTCGCCCGAGGGCGTGCGCAGCGTGACGCTGTCGCCCGCGCGCGCCTTGAGCAGCGCCCTGGCGATCGGCGAGACCCACGACACGCGGCCGCGCGAAGCATCGACCTCGTCGACGCCGACGATGCAGATCTCTTTCTCTTCGTTCTTCATCTTTATCCTCACGGTGGCGCCGAAGAACACCTGGTCGGTGTCGCGCTCTTTCGCATTCACCACCTGCGCGGCTTCCAGCCGCTTGATGAGAAAGCGCATGCGCCGGTCGATCTCGCGCAGGCGCCGCTTGCCGTAGAGATAGTCGGCGTTCTCGGATCGATCGCCGAGCGAGGCCGCCCAGGCGACCGTCTTCACCACGGCGGGGCGCTCGGCCTCGGCCAGCTGCTTGAGCTCGGCTTTCAGGCGCGCGTAGCCCTCCGGCGTGATGTAGTTCTTGCCGTCCGGAATCGACTGCGCCTCGCGTTCGACCTCCTGCGGGACGCCCTCGTCCTTGACAAAGGCCTTCGACATGGAGTGTTGGATTTTACGCTTGCCAGCGCCGCGCCAAGCTTTCAAAATCCGTGAAAAAGGAGGCAGCATGGCGGACAAAGCCGAGCAGCTCGATTTTCTGACGCGGATGCGGATCCGCGAGCTGGTGCTGATGGGGCTGATCAGCGTGACCGCGGTGCTCGCCAACCTGCCCCACGAGTACGTCGAGGAAACCCTGGGCGTTTCGCACGCCACGCTGATCGCGGTGCTCGCCTGCGTGGTGATCCTGGGGCTGTTCCTGTACCTGAAGTTCTTTCTCTTCGTCGCCGTGGTGCTCCTCGTCGCCGGCGCCAACCTGCCCGCGCAGATCGCCGACGGATTCCACCTCTCCAAGACCCCGATCATCCTCGCGCTCGTCGCGCTGGTGGGAATCGGCCTCATCAACCACGTGGTGAAGCTGATCCCCACCGGGCTCGAGCCCAAGCCGCGGGAAAAGAGCCTCGAGGCGGTGCGGGCCATGTTCTACGCCGTCGAGAAAAACAACCCGGCCTACGCGCAGAAAGTGCTGGAAATGAACTTCGACCCGAGCCTGCACCACGAAAACGGCTACACCCCTCTCGCCTACGCCGCGGCAAAGGGGAACCTGGAGATGGTCGACCTGCTCCTGCGCAACGGCGCCGACCCGACCCAGGTGACCAGGGAAGGCGACACGCCGGTGGAGCTCGCCCTGCGCTCCGGCCACGGCGGCATCGCCGACGTCCTGAAGCGCGCCAGGCAGGCGTTCGAAACCGGCGGCGAGCCGCAACCCCACCCCGCCTAGCCGTTGCTATAATACTGTATGGATATGCAGGTCAGCGCCGCCGAGCAGGAAATCAGCCGCGATACGCTGCTCGAGAAATACGCCAAGGAGCAGGAGGCCTCGGTCGATGACGTGCGCCGCCGCGTGGCGCGCGCGCTGGCGCAGGCCGAGCCCGAGGACCGGCGCGCCCATTGGGAGCGCCGCTTCCTGCAGGCGCAGGAGGAAGGCTTCATCCCCGCCGGGCGCATCAATTCCGCCGCCGGCATCCAGCTCCAGGCGACGCTGATCAACTGCTTCGTGCAGCCGGTCGGCGACTCGATCTCCGAGGTCGTCGACGGCAAGCCGGGCATCTATACCGCGCTGCAGGAGGCGGCCGAGACCATGCGCCGCGGCGGCGGCGTCGGCTACGACTTCTCGGCGATCCGGCCAAAGGGCGCCGAGGTGAAGGGCACGCATTCGCGTGCCAGCGGCCCGGTGTCCTACATGCGCGTGTTCGACCAGTCGTGCGAGACGGTCGAATCGGCCGGCTCGCGCCGCGGCGCCCAGATGGGCGTGCTGCGCTGCGACCACCCCGACATCGAGGAGTTCATCCACGCCAAGGACCGGGGCGAGCTCGCCAATTTCAACCTGTCCGTCGGGGTCACGGACGGTTTCATGGCCGCTGTCGAGAACGACCTGTCCATCGAATTGACCCATAAGTCGAGACCCTGGCCGGGCAACGACAGCTACCAGCGCGATGACGGCCTGTGGGTGTACCGCAAGCTGCCCGCGCGCGAGCTGTGGGACCAGATCATGCGCTCGACGTACGACCACGCCGAGCCGGGCATCCTGTTTCTCGACCGCATCAACCGGGACAACAACCTCAATTACTGCGAGACGATCGAGGCGACGAACCCCTGCGCCGAGCAGCCGCTGCCGCCTTATGGCTGCTGCTGCCTGGGTTCGATCGATCTGACGAGATTCGTTTCCCACCCGTTCACCGAAAAAGCCGGCTTCGACTTCGAGAAGTTCGGCAGGGTGATCGAGACCTCGGTGCGCATGCTCGACAACGTGCTCGAGGTCACGGCCTGGCCGCTCGAGCCGCAGCGCCAGGAAGCGATGGCGAAGCGCCGCGTCGGCCTGGGCTTCACCGGGCTGGGCGATGCGCTCATCATGCTGCGGCTGAAGTACGACACCGGCGAAGCGCGGCGCATGGCGGCGCGCGTCGCCGAGGCCATGCGCGACCAGGCCTACCAGGCGTCGGTGGAGCTCGCGAAGGAACGCGGGGCCTTTCCGCTTTTCAATGCCGATCTGTATTTGTCCGGCTCGAGCTTTGCCGCGCGTCTTCCCGCTTCCATCAAGGAACAGATCAAAAAGTCGGGGATCAGGAATTCGCACCTGCTCTCGATCGCGCCCACCGGCACGATCAGCCTGGCTTTCGCCGACAACGCCTCGAACGGCATCGAGCCGCCGTTCTCGTGGACCTACACCCGCAAGAAGCGCATGGCCGACGGCACGCTGCAGGAGTTCCCCGTCGAGGATCACGCCTGGAGGCGCTACCGCGCCGCCGGCGGCGAGGCCGACGCGCTGCCGCCCTACTTCGTCACCGCCCTGGAGATCTCGGCGCGCTCCCACGAGCAGATGGTGGCGACGGTCGCGCCCTACATCGACACCAGCATCTCGAAGACCGTCAACGTGCCGGAGGATTATCCGTACGCCGAGTTCCGGGACCTGTACCTGCACGCGTGGAAGTCCGGCCTGAAAGGCCTCGCCACTTACCGTCCGAACAAGATCCTCGGCTCGGTCCTGTCGGTGGAAAAGCCCCAGGACTTCGTCCAGGACGACGTCAACCGGCGCCTCTCGATCAAGACCGTCCCGGCTCCCGTGCTGGCCAGCCTGCGCTGGCCGGGACGGCCCGATCTCGCGGGCGGCAACCCGGCGTGGACCTACATGCTTGAGCACCCGAATTACCACTTCGCGGTGTTCGTCGGCCACGTCGAGAACGGCCCGCCGCACGCCTTCGAGGTGTGGGTCAACGGCAGCGAGCAGCCGCGCGGCCTCGGCGCGCTCGCCAAGACGTTGTCCATGGACATGCGCGCCAACGACCATGCCTGGCTGAAGCTCAAGCTCGATACGCTCGCCAAGGCGGGCGGGGATGCTTTCGACATGCCGTTCCCGCCGCGCGGCGAGAGAAAGCGCATGCCCTCGCTGGTCTCGGCCTTCGCGCAGATCGTGCGCTGGCGCGTCGAGCAGCTGCACGCGGGCCTGACGGGTGAATCCTTCAAGCTGGCGTCTGAAATCGGATCTTCGCCCGTGGCCGAGGCGATGTTTGCGCTGAAGGAGCCGAAAACCGGCACCGACGGCACGATGTCATGGACGGTGGACGTCTTCAACCCGCGCACCGGCGACGATTTCGTCCTCGGCCTGAAGGAAATCACCCTGCCCGACGGCATCACGCGGCCCTACTCGGTGTGGCTCTCGGGCGAATACCCGCGCGCGCTCGACGGCCTGTGCAAGATCCTGTCGCTCGACATGCGGGTGCTCGACCCGGCGTGGATCGGCATGAAGCTGCGCAAGCTGCTCGATTTCCCCGAGCCGCTCGGCGACTTCATGGCCTTCGTCCCCGCCAGCCGCAAGCAGCAGACCTTCCCCTCGACGGTTTCCTACCTGGCGCGGCTGATGCTGCACCGCTACGCCATGCTCGGCATCCTCGACGAGGACGGCGCCCCCCGGCAGCAGATGGGCATCCTGGAAGCGCCTTCGCCAAAGCACGTTCCGATCATGCTTGGCGCGAAGTGCCCGGAATGCGGCAATGCCACGCTGATCCGTAGGGACGGCTGCGATTACTGCACCGCCTGCGGCTACGTCGGGATCTGCGGCTGAAGCTCTGATCCGCCGTCGTACTCGACGGCTTCCTCCGGGCTGGCGTCCGGCGGGCGGCCAAAGCCGATGCGGCCGCGGCGGCCCAGGATGACTTCCTCGCTTTGCGCGAGGATGTCGGCACTGCCTTCGGCCGTAACATAGGTGCCGTTCGTGCTGTGGTCCTTCAGCACGAACCGGCCGTCACGCAGCGTGATCGTGCAGTGGCGCCGCGAGACCGTCCGGTCGGCCACCACCAGCGCGCAGCCGGGCGCGCGCCCGACCACGATAGACGCGCTCTCCCGCGAGCAGACGACCGCGTGACCGCGGTACATCAGCCGCAGCCGGCGCAAGTCGGTGGCGGCGCGCGACGCGATCTCGCACAAGCGCAGCGCCTCGCCCTTTTCCCTCGCCTGGATCGCGTCGAGCTGGCGGGAAAGGGCGCGCAACGACGGGCTGAGCAGCGCCGCCGTCTGTTGCGAGGTAATGGTCTGGCCTTTTTGTGCCTGCTCGACCATCCTCGAGGCGAGCTTGACCGTGTCGCCCAACAAGTCCTCGTCGCAGCGGTAGACCGGGCCGCTGTGAAAGCCGACCTGCACGCCGAGCTTCGCCCCGCCTACCTCGGGTAGCGCCTCGATGTTGGCGTGCATCCTGGTGGCGGCCTGCGCCGCCGCGTCGGCGCTCGCGAACAGCACCATCACTTTGTCGCCGTTGGTCTTGACCACCTGACCGCCGGTCGATTCCGCAGCGTCGCGCACCCGCTCGATGCAGCGCGCGATCACCTCGAGCGCAGCGGCGTAACCAGCCGCCGCGTACAGCTTGCTGCCGCCGCTCACGTCGGCAACCAGGACCGTCATCTGCCCGCTCGAATCCATCGCTGCGACGTTACCGGAGAAATATCACAGTGACGATGAAATAGTTCGCACCCGGGCGCTCCGACAGAGGGTAGTCTGTGCGGCTGAACGGCGACCCGTATCGCTGAACAGCAACCCGTGCCGCTGAAACGGCGACCCGTATTGCGGAACAGCGACCCGTGTCGCTGAACGGCGACCCGTATCGCTGAACAGCGGCCCTTGTCGCTGAACGGCGACCCGTGTCGCTGAGCAGCGACGATTGGCAAAAATTCGCGACGTATTTACACTCTGCTGACATCCGTTGGAAACACCAGCCGCGTAATCTGCGCGTGCTCGAGAGGGGATCAACATGGAACAAGGAAGCCTCGCATTCACTGCGGTGTACCTCAAGGCCAAGCACGGCTATATCGGTTTCATCGAGGAGCTGCCCGGAGTCAACTCCCACGGCAGCACGATCGAGGAGGCGCGCGAGACCTTGCGCGGGCTCGCGGCATTGATATTCGACGAGCAGGGCCGCGGCGAGCAGATGGTCACCGGCGAGAACGTGATGCGCGAGCCGCTGCTCGTCCCGGTCCCGCTGCAGCCGTAGCCGCTACCGGCGGCCCTCGCGCAAGCTCCTGACGAAGTCCACGAAGCCGCGCACGTAGTTCCGCAGCCGCACGCGGATGGTTTCGTCGATCAGCTTCCCGGACGGGTCGAAGACCTTGTCGGCGTTGCCGACGTAGAGCAGCTGCTCGAACCAGGGCTGCACGCCGAGCGTCCGCAAGACGGGCAACCACGCCGTCTGCGACAGCACCGTGCCGCGCATGCCCGGCGAGGCGCCGATGAGACCCACCGCGCGGCCCTTGAACACGCGCGGGATGTCGGCCGGCGGCCGGGTCAGCCAGTCGATGGCGTTCTTGAAGGTGCCCGGGATCGAGTTGTTGTATTCCGGCGTGACGAGGAGCAGCCCATCGGCGGCGGCAATGCGGTCCTTCAGCTCGGTGACCCGGGAAGGAATCCCTTTCGCTTCGACATCGCCGTCGTAGAGCGGGATGCCGCGGATCGACTCGATCTCGATCGTCGCTTCGGGCGGGGCCTCCGCCGCCGCGGCGCGCAGCAATGCCGCGTTGTAGGAGCCGCTGCGCAGGCTCCCCGCGATGCCGACGATCCTCAAGCGAGGCGGCCCTCGGTGAAGTCGCGCATCGCCTGCCGGATTTCCTCGGGACGGTTCATGACGAAGGGGCCGTAGCGCGCGACCGGCTCCTTGAGCGGCCGGCCGGAGACCAGGATGAAGCGCGCTCCAGCATCGCCGGCGCGCACCGCCACCGTATCGCCGCCGCGCAGCACCGCCAGCTCGCCGCGCGTCACGGCGCGGCCGGCGATGTCGAGGCTGCCCTCGTAGACGTACACGAACGCGTTGTGTTCCACGGGCACAGCTGCCTCGAATTCTCCATCTTCCAGAAAAACATCCAGGTAGAGCGGCGCAGTAGCGTCCGCTTGCACCGGGCCGCGCACGCCGCGGTAGCTTCCGGCGATGACCCGGACCCTGGCGCCGGTGCTCTCGACTTCGGGAATCTTGCCTGGCTCGATGTCCTGGTAGCGCGGCGCGGTCATCTTGTCCTTCGCCGGCAGGTTCACCCACAGCTGGAAGCCCTGCATGAGGCCGTTTTCCTGCTCCGGCATTTCCGAGTGGACGATGCCGCGCCCGGCGGTCATCCACTGCACGCTGCCGGGCCCCAGCAGGCCGGTGTTGCCCTGGTTGTCGCGGTGGCGCATGCGGCCGGCGAGCATGTAGGTCACCGTTTCGAAGCCCCGATGGGGGTGCTCGGGAAAGCCGGCGAGATAGTCGGCCGCATCGTCAGAGCGGAATTCGTCGAGCAGCAGGAACGGGTCGAGCTGCGGCAGGTCCGGGCCGCCGATGACGCGGTTCAGCTTGACCCCGGCGCCGTCGCTCGCCGCCATGCCGCGAACTACGCGCCCTACTTCACGGGTCTGGCTCATGCGCGGTCTCCCGGCAGGTCGAACACCAGCACCTCGGCGCCTTCGCCGCGCCCGATCTCGATCGGGCCGGCGTCTGTTTTCAGCGCGTCGCCGGCGCGCAGTGCGTGCCCGTTGACCTGCACTGTGCCGCGGGCAACGTGAACGTAGCCTTTCCTCCCCTCCCCCAGGGAATACTTTGCGCTTTCGGCGCCGTCGAACAATCCCGCGTAGAGAAGCGCGTCCTGGTGGATGCTGACCGAGCCGGCGCGCCCGTCGGGCGAGGCGATGAGGCGCAGGCGACCGCGCTTTTCCTCGGCCGGGAAGTGCTTCTGCTCATAGGAAGGCGCGATGCCGGTGACGTCGGGCTCGATCCAGATCTGGAGGAAATGCGTGCTGCCTGCCTGGTCGTCGTTGTACTCGCTGTGCAGCACGCCCCGCCCGGCGCTCATGCGCTGGACGTCGCCGGGAACGATGGTCGAGCCGGTGCCCATGGAGTCCTTGTGGGCAAGCGCGCCCTCGAGCACGTAGCTGATGATCTCCATGTCGCGGTGCCCGTGGGTGCCGAAGCCCGAGCCCGGGGCGACGCGATCCTCGTTGATGACGCGCAGCGGCCCGAACCCCATGTGCTGCGGGTCCTGGTAGCCGGCGAAGGAGAAGCTGTGGTACGAGTCGAGCCAGCCGTGGTTGGCATGGCCGCGCTCGGCGGCGGGTCGCAGTTCGGTCATGGGCCTGATGCTCGCTGGGAATTCCCCACTACATGGAGGCATTTCATGGCCGATCAAGCCTGATCCTCCCCTCTTCCAGCAGCAGCGTCTCGATGTCGTTGAGCACGCTCTGCGGGTGGAGGAAGTTCGAGCTGTAGATCTCGCGGATGTCGCCCCGGCGGTCGATCAGGAACACCTTGAGCACGTGGGACAGCTCTCGTCCAGAGCGGGTGACCTCCTGACCGAATCCTTCCACAAGCGGGTGCAGCTCTTTTGCCGATCGCGTCGTGAGGAAGTACCAGCGAAGCCCGGCGTCGCTCTCCACCACGCGGCTCCCCGCATAGCGGCGCATCGCCTCCGGCGTGTCGCGCGCCGGGTCGAACGACAGCGTGACGAAGCGTACCTGGCCGCGGAGGCGGGGCGTGGCGGCAATGGCTTCCTTCAGCGCATCGAATACGCGGTAGGCAAGCGGGCAGCCGTCAGGATCGGCGCAGGTGGTGTAGATGAAGCCGAGCAGGGTAATCCGGTCGTGCAGGTACTGCGAAAGGCGCGCGGCCCTGCCATGGACGTCGAGCACGCGCCCCTCGGGCGCCGGCATGATCCGGTGCAGCCGGTAGCTGCCCGGCGGCGGCGGGACGAATTGCAGCGGCGGCAGGAGCTCGACGTGGTGCGCCAGCGCCGGGGCGGCAACCAGCGCGGCGAGCAGCGCGGCGCCTTTCAACCGCCGGTCACGGTCGCGCGCTGCGCCTTCGTCCCCAGCTTCATGTGGTGCGCGCGGCCGAGCTTCTCCTTGGTGAAATCGACCTCGAACTTGCGCGTGAGCTCGCTTCCGTCCCAGGCGAAGCCGCGGATGAACTGCTCGTTGTCGGCGCCGCCCTTGTCCCAGTTGGCGAGCAGCGACGAGGTGATGTACAGGCGCTTGCCGTCCCAGCTCTGCGAGATCATGTTGATCTGCCTGCCGGTGACCTTCTCGTAGGTCTGCCTCGGCGCCTCGGGATTGGACAGGTCGAAGTAGCGCGTCGTGCCGTCCATGAAGGTATTGACCCACAGGCCCTTGCCGTCGCGCGTGATGCTGATGTCCACCGGCAGGGGGATCTTGGACGGGTCGCCGATGGTGCCGACCTCTTTGGCCGCCCACTGGCCGTTCGCGTCCTGCTTGACCAGCCACAGCTTGGAAGTCAGCGCCGCCGCAGTAATAGCCCAGTTGTCCTTCGGGTTGAGCGACCAGCGGATCTCCAGCGGCGCGCCCGGTACCTTGAACACTTTCGCCGGCTTCATCGCCTTCAGGTCCCAGACCACCATGCTGCTGCCGAAGTTCTTCATCGCCTCGGCGTCCTTGATCAGCTCGCCGAGCGGCCGCATGTAGTTGGCGTAGCCGGTGAAGCTGGAGGTGAGGAGCACGTTCTGCTTCGGATTGACGGCCAGGTCGTAGCCGTAGCCGTCGCCCCCGCCTTCTGTCGGCATGGGGTACGAGCTGATGAACTCGCCCTTGTTGTTGTAGAGCGCCATCCCGGTGCGGCCGCCCTTGTCCTGGGTGTTGGACAGCGCCTGCACCAGCATCCGCCCGGGCAGCGCGTAGTAGGTGTGCGGCCCGAGGAATCCCGATTTCTCCCCGAGGTCGCTGATCGTGCGCACGAGCTTCGGCGCGGCCGGATTCCTGCCGACGTCGAACACCCAGATGCGGTTGTCCGACAGCCCGCCCGCCCACAGGTAGCGCCGGTCGTCGGTGAATCCCATGTGGTGCGCCTCGACGCGCGCCCCGGTGGAGACCTTGCTGATCACCTTGCCGTAGCGCTTCGACTTCGGATTGACGTCGATCGTGACCAGCTTGTCGGAGCCGTCGCCCAGCCCTTCGACGCCGAGCGTCCAGACGTAGACGTAATCCTCCTGGCCCTTGATGAGCTGCGAGATGTACGGCGAATTGCAGGTTTCATCGGCATGTGCGACGCCGATGACGCTGATGCATGCAAGAACGAACCACCTCATGACATCCTCCCCGGGCTTGGCCCGCGCGTATCCTACACCGCAAGAAATACCTTCATCCAGAGCAGGCCTGCGACCGACTTGGCGTCCGTAATCCGGCCGTCGCGCAGCATTTCGATCGCCTGGTCGAAGCCCACGGCGATCGTTTCGACGAACTCGCCGGCGTCAAGCTTCGTCCCACCTTGATATTCAAGACGTTTTGCCAGAAAGAGCTCGATGGCTTCGTCGGTATAGGCGATCGCAGTATGGATTACGCCAAGCCGCGTCCACTCCGCCGCGCTGTAGCCGGTCTCCTCGAGCAGCTCGCGCCTGGCGGTGTCGAGGTGCGGCTCGCCGGGCTCGAGCTTGCCGGCCGGCAGCTCGATGAACACGCGGCGATGGGGGTAGCGGAACTGGCGCTCGAGCAGCACGCGGCCGTCGTCGAAGACCGGCACGATCGCCACGGCCCCCGGGTGGCGGATGTACTCGCGCGTCCCCTCGCTGCCGTCGGGAAGGCGCACCAGGTCGCGTTGCACTTTGAGGAGCACGCCGTCGTAGACGCGCTCCCCTGCGATGAAGTGCTCGGTAAGATCTTTCAATTTAGAGGGAGTTGATGGCGACATAGCAAAGCTGCATCAGCTTCTGGGGCAGTATCCCCAATACAAGCAACGCCAGGGCGTTGAGGGAGAGCAGCACACGCATCTCGCTGTGCCCCGGCACCGGCCCGGCTTCCTTCGGCTCGTCGAAATACATCAGCTTGACGATACGCAGGTAATAGAAGGCGCCCACCAGGGACAGGATCACGGCGGCCACCGCGAGCCAGAGCTGCCCCGCCTGCACCGCCGACGAGAGCACGGCGAGCTTGGCGTAGAACCCGGCGGTCGGCGGCAGGCCGGCCAGCGAGAACATCAGAACCATCATGACGAAGGCGAACCAGGGGCTGCGCCGGTTGAGGCCGCGCAAGTCGTCAAGGTTCTCGCACTCGAAGCCCTTGCGCGAGAGGTACAGGAGCACGCCGAAGGCGCCCAGGGTCATCAGCACGTAGACGACGACGTAGAACAGCGCCGTGCTGTACGCGTCGGCGGCGTTCAGCAGGTTGCCGCCGACCACGCCGGAAAGCAGCCCGAGCAGCATGAATCCCATGTGCGCGATGGTCGAGTAGGCGAGCATGCGCTTGATGTTCGATTGCGCGATCGCGGTGATGTTGCCGATTGCCATCGACAGCAGCGCGAGGAGCGCGAGCATCTGCTGCCAGTCCTGCGCCAGGTCGAGCAGCCCGTTCACCAGCAGCCGCACCGCCATCGCGAACGCGGCGAGCTTGGGCGCCGCGCCGATTACCAGGGTAATGGCGGTCGGCGCGCCCTGGTAGACGTCGGGGATCCACATGTGGAACGGCGCGGCGCCGAGCTTGAACGCGATCCCAGCGACCATGAACACCAGCCCGAAGACGAGGAGGCTGCGGTCGGTGGTGGCGGCGATCCGCGAGACGCGCCGCGCCGCCTCGCTGATCTCGAGCGTGCCAGTCGCGCCGTAGATCATCGACATGCCGTAGAGCAGCAGCCCCGAGGACAGCGCGCCGAGCACGAAGTACTTCATGGCCGCCTCGGTCGAGACCGCCGAGTCGCGGTCGAGCGCCACCATCGCGTACAGGCACAGCGACATCAGCTCCAGGCCGAGGTACATGCTGAGGAAGCTGTTGGCGCTGATCATGACCATCATGCCGAGCAGCGAGAACAGCAGCAGGGTAAGGAACTCGCCGCGCAGCAGGCCGCGGTCGACGAGGTACTGGCGCGAGTAGATCAGCGTCGCCCACACCGCGAGGTAGGACACCAGCTTGAGCAGGTTGGACAGCGTGTCGGAGACGAACAGCCCGTTGAACAGCAGCAGGCGCGAATAATCGGCCTGGGCTTGCACGAGAAACACGTACAGGGTGGCCAGAGCGCAGAGCAGCAGGACGATCTGGGCGAGGCCGAAGCTGGCGTCGCGCCGCTCGGACTTGACGTACAGATCGACGATCATCAGCGCGCACGCGCCGGCGAGCAGCAGCATCTCCGGCAATGCCGGCAGATGGTCGATGAGCACGGTTCTCGCGTCCATCAGGTTTTTGGCAGCGCCACGTGGCGCAGAAGCTCGTTCACCGAGGCATGCATGACCTCGGTGAATGGCAGCGGATAGACGCCCATGCCGAGCACCGCGAGCGCCAGCAGGCCGAGCACGGTCGCTTCCCGACCATTCAGATCCTTGAGCGCGGCGACCTGCGGGTTCGCCACCGCGCCGAACATCACGCGCTTGTACATCCACAGCGTGTACGCGGCGCCCAGGACCATGGTGCTGGCGGCAAGGAAGGCGAGCCAGAAGCCGGTCTTCATCGCCCCCAGGATCACCAGGAACTCGCCGACGAAGCCGCTGGTCGCGGGCAGGCCGCTGTTCGCCATGGCGAACAGCATCATCAGGCTGGCGAATTTCGGCATCGTGTTCACCACTCCGCCGTAGTCGGCGATCATGCGGCTGTGCATGCGGTCGTAGAGCACGCCCACGCACAGGAACAGGGCGGCGGAAACGAAGCCGTGCGAGATCATCTGCACCAGGCCGCCCTCGACGCCGTAGGCGTTGAAGATGAAGAAGCCGAGCGTCACCAGGCCCATGTGCGAGATCGACGAGTAGGCGATCAGGCGCTTCATGTCGGTCTGCGCGAGCGCCACGAAGCCGATGTAGACCACCGCGATGACCGACAGCGCGATCATCAGCCAGGCGAGCTGGCGCGACGCGTCGGGCATGATCGGCAGCGAGAAGCGCACGAAGCCGTAGGCGCCGAGCTTCAGCAGGATCGCCGCCAGCACCACCGAGCCGGCGGTCGGCGCCTCGGTATGCGCGTCGGGCAGCCAGGTATGCACCGGCCACATCGGCACCTTGACCGCGAACGCGAGGAGGAAGCCGAAGAACAGCAGCAGCTGCGCGCCGAGCGGCAGCGGCAGCTTGTGCCAGTCGAGGATCGCGAAGCTGCCGCCCGACTTGCCGTACAGGTAGAGCAGGGCCACCAGCATCAGCAGCGAGCCCATCAGCGTGTACAGGAAGAACTTCACCGAGGCGTAGACGCGGTTCGGGCCGCCCCACATGCCGATGATGACGAACATCGGGATCAGCGTGCCCTCGAAGAACACGTAGAACAGCACCGCGTCGAGGGCCTCGAACACGCCGTTCAGCATGCCGGAGAGGATCAGGAACGCGGCGTAGTACTGCGCCACCCGGTTGTCGACCTGCGACCAGCTGGCGATCACCACCAGCACGGTGATGAAGCTGTTCAGCAGCACGAACAGCATCGAGATGCCGTCGACGCCTAGGTGGTAGTTGATACTGAAGCGCTCTATCCAGGGAAAGTTCTGCACGAACTGCATTCCCGGATCCTGCAAATCAAATCCCGTGTAAAGCGGGATCGTCACCAGGAAGCCCAGGATCGAACCCACCAGGCCAGTCCAGCGTGCATAACGCTCGCCCAGGGCGAGCACGAGCACGCCGGCGACGACCGGGATCCAGATGGCCAGCGACAGGAGCATTTAGTTTTTTAAAAACCAGAATGCAAGAATCGCCACGCCCATCAGCATCACCGACGCGTAGCGGTAGATCATCCCTGACTGCAGCAAGGAAACGACCCCCGAGAACCAGCCGGTGAGGCGTGCCGAGCCGTTCACCAGCAGGCCATCGATGATGGCCAGGTCCCCGCCTCTCCAGAACCCCCTGCCGATCGCGCGCGCCCCGCCGGCGAAGAGCCACGCATAGAGCTCGTCGAAGCCGTATTTGCGCTCCACCAGCGCGTACAGCGGGCCGAGCGCGATGGCGATCCGCCTGGGCAAGTCGGTTCTTTTCGAGTACAGGTACCAGGCGGTGGCGATGCCGGCCAGCGCGAGCCAGAAGGGCAGCGCGACAAAGCCGTGCGCCATGAACGCGAGCAGCCCGTGGAACTCGCCCTCCACCCGCGGCAGCGCATCCCTGAAGAAGTCCCCGTAGACGACGTCGCCGACCACCCAGCCGGCGGCCACCGAGGGGATCGCAAGCAGCACCAGCGGAATCGTCACCACCGCCGGCGACTCGTGCGGCGGGTGCACCGCGTCGAAGCGCTCCTCGCCGTGGAACGCCATGAACAGCATGCGGAACGTGTAGGTCGCCGTGACGAAGACGCAGGCGACCACGCAGACGTAGGCGAACAGGTGGCCGGGGGTGGCGGACTCGCGCACCGCCTCGATGATCGCGTCCTTGGAGAAAAAGCCGGCGAAGCCGGGAATCCCGGCCGAGGAAATCGCGCCGACGAGCAGCGTCCAGTAGGTCCACGGCAGGTAGCTCTTCAGGCCGCCCATGCGCCGCATGTCCTGCTCGTGGTGCAGGGCGATGATCACCGAGCCGGCGGCAAGAAACAGCACCGCCTTGAAGAAAGCGTGGGTCATCAGGTGGAAGATCGCCGCCGAGTACGCCGAGGCGCCGAGCGCCGCAGTCATGTAGCCAAGCTGGGAGAGCGTCGAGTAAGCGATGACGCGCTTGATGTCGTACTGGGTGAGCGCGATCAGCGCCATGGAAAGCGCGGTGATCGCGCCGATGACCAGCATCACCGAACGCGCAGTCTGCGACTGCTCGTAAAGCGGCGCCATGCGCGCCACCATGAAGATGCCGGCGGTCACCATCGTCGCGGCATGGATCAGCGCCGAGATCGGCGTCGGGCCCTCCATCGAGTCCGGCAGCCAGACGTGCAGCGGGAACTGCGCGCTCTTGCCCATCGCGCCCACGAACAGCAGGATGCAGATCAACGTGATGTTCGCGGAAACTGAAGCTGCTTGTCCGAAAACCGCGGCGTAGTCGAGTGTGCCGAAATTGACGAAGATCAGCGCGATGCCCAGGAGAAAGCCGAAGTCGCCGACCCGGTTGACGAGGAAGGCCTTCAGCGCGGCGTAGATGGCGCTCTCGCGCGTATACCAGAAGCCGATCAGCAGGTAGGACACCAGGCCGACCGCCTCCCAGCCGAAGAACAGCTGCAGGAAGTTGTTCGCCATCACCAGCATCAGCATCGAGAAGGTGAACAGCGAGATGTACGAGAAGAAGCGCTGGTAGCCCGGGTCATCGGCCATGTAGCCGATGGTGTAGATGTGCACCATCAGCGACACGAAGCTCACCACCACCATCATCAGCACCGTCAGGCGGTCGATGAGGAAGCCGATCTCGAAGCGCGTCCCGCCGCTCGCCAGAAATGTGTAGACACTGCCATTAAACGAATTTCCCGCCAGCACATCCGAAAAGATCCAGCAGGAAGCCAGGAAGGAAATCAAGACCGAGAGAATCGTCATGCGGTGAGCGCCGGCGCGGCCAAACAGGCCGGCAACGATGGCCCCCGCCAGAGGCGCGAAAGGCACGAGCAGGTAGAGGGCCTTCATCCTTTGAGCGAATCGAGGTCTTCGACGTCGATCGTGTTCAGGTTCCTGAACAGGACCACCAGGATTGCCAGGCCGATCGCCGACTCCGCCGCCGCCACCGTGAGGATGAAGAACACGAACACCTGCCCCGCCACGTCGCCGAGGAAATGCGAGAAGGCGATGAAGTTCAGGTTGACGGCGAGCAGCATCAGCTCGATCGCCATCAGCAGGATGATGATGTTGCGCCGGTTCATGAAGATGCCGACCACGCTGATGGCGAAGAGCAGCGCGCCCAGCACCAGGTAATGGGACAGGGTGAGCGTCATTCTTTCTCGGCGGGCATCGAGACCAGCCGAACGCGCTCCTCGCGCCGCACCCCGACCTGCTGCGACGGGTCCTGGTAGCGGCGGTCCTTGCGCCGGCGCAGGGTCAGGGCGATGGCGGCGATGATCGCCACCAGCAGGATCACCGCGGCGATCTCGAAGGCGTAGGCGTAGTCGGTGTACAGGATGCGGCCCAGCTCCTTGGTATTGCTGTAATTCGCCGGAAGTTGCCTGACATCGCCGACGCCCCACACCCTGTTCGCTAATATGAAAATCATTTCTAACACCAGGATCCCGCCCACCACGACCGCCAGCGGCAGGTTGCGCCAGAAGCCCTCGCGCAGGCGCTCGATATTGATGTCGAGCATCATCACCACGAACAGGAACAGCACCATCACCGCGCCGACGTAGACCACCACCAGCGCGATCGCCAGGAACTCGGCGCGCAGCAGCAGCCAGGTGCCGGCCGCGGTGAAGAAGGCGAGCACCAGGAACAGCGCGCTGTGCACCGGGTTGCGCGACGTGATCACGAGCGTCCCGGACACCAGCAGCACCGCCGCGAAGGCGTAGAAAACCGCGGATTCGAACATTATTGTTGTGGCTTAGCGGTAGCGGGCGTCGGTCTCCCGGTCCCGGGCAATTTGCTCCTCGTAACGGTCCCCCACGGCGAGCAGCATGGGCTTGGTGTAGTACAGGTCCCCCCTTGCTTCGCCGTGGTACTCGAGGATGCGCGTCTCCACGATGGCGTCCACCGGGCAAGCCTCCTCGCAGAAGCCGCAGAAGATGCACTTGGTCAGGTCGATGTCGTAGCGCGTGGTGCGGCGCGTGCCGTCGGCGCGCTGCTCCGATTCGATGTGGATGGCGAGCGCCGGGCACACCGCTTCGCACAGCTTGCACGCGATGCAGCGCTCTTCCCCGTTCGGGTAGCGGCGCAGCGCGTGCAGGCCGCGGAAGCGCGGGCTCATCGGCGTCTTCTCCTCGGGGAACTGCACCGTGATCTTGCGCGCGAACAGGTGCCGGCCGGTGAGTGCCATGCCTCGCAGAAGTTCAATCAATAAAAAAGGTTTGAAAAAATCGAGCACGCGATTCATCGCCACAGGCTCCAAGGCGTTTGCATCCACAGGCCCACCACCGCGATCCAGACCAGCGTCAGCGGGATGAAGATCTTCCAGCCCAGCCGCATGATCTGGTCATAGCGGTAGCGCGGGAAAGTTGCCCGGAACCACAGGAACAGGGAGACCACCAGGAAAATTTTCCCGAATAACCAGAGGAAAGGCGGCACCCAGTTGGTCAGCGCGCTGTCCCAGGGCGCCTGCCAGCCGCCGAAGAACATCACCACCGTCAGCGCGCTGATCAGGAGCATGTTCATGTACTCGGCGAGAAAGAACAGCGCGAAGGTCATGCCCGAGTACTCGATCATGTGCCCGGCGACGATCTCCGACTCGCCCTCGACCACGTCGAACGGCGCGCGGTTGGTCTCGGCGACGCCGCTCACGAAGTACACCACCAGCATCGGCGCGAGCGGCAGCCAGTTCCACGACAGGAAATTGAGCCCCATCGAGGCGAAGCTGCCGCGGCCCTGGGCGTTGACGATGTCCGACAGGTTGAGGCTGCCCGAAACCATCAGCACCACCACCAGCGCAAAGCCCATCGCCAGCTCGTAGGACAGCATCTGCGCCGCCGAGCGCATCGCGCCGAGAAACGCGTACTTGGAGTTCGACGCCCAGCCGGCGACGATCACGCCGTATACGCCCATCGAGCTCAACGCCATGATGTACAGCAGCCCGGCGTTGATGTCCGCGAGCACCAGCTCGGGCGCGAAGGGAATCACCGCCCAGGCGGCGAGCGCCGGCGTCAGCATCAGCACCGGCGCGAGCAGGAACAGGCCCTTGTTCGCGTTGGTCGGAACGATGATCTCCTTCAGCAGCAGCTTCACGCCGTCGGCGACCGGCTGCAGCAGCCCGGCGGGCCCGACGCGGTTGGGGCCGATGCGGATCTGGATCCAGCCGATCAGCTTGCGCTCCCACAGCGTGAGATAGGCGACGCACAGCAGCAGAGGAACGACGATCGCCACGATGAACGCCAGGTTCCAGGCCGTCGAGGTCAGCGCACCGCGCCAGTCCATCTAGGCAGCCCTCTCCACCGCGACCTTCTTCAGCGAAACCGTGCCGAACATCGGGCCGAGCTGCGCCGTCGACGGATGCCCGGCGGCGATGCGCACGCACTCGTCGGGCAGCCGGTCGTCGAGGGCCGCCGGCAGCCTGGCCGCGCCCTCGACCAGGAGCGGTTGCCCCGCGGAAACGCCGAGCCGCGCCATCAGTCTCGCGTTCATCCACGCGCTGGGCGGCCGCGCGTCCGGGGTCTTGCGCAGCGCCGCCGAGCGCCGCACCAGCGGGTCGGCGAAATAGATCGGGACGTCGGCGATGCGCTGGATGCCAGGGGGATCGAAGGACACCGGGCTCGGCTCGACCTGCGTCCGGTTCGACAGCAGGCTCGCGACGTCGCGGCCGCGCAGGCAATCGGCGCGCACTTCGTCGATGCTGTCGTAGCCGGTGCCGGGCCTGCCGAGCATGGTGCCCAGCACGCGCAGCACTTTCCAGCCGGGCCGCGACTCGCCGAGCGGGTTCACGGCGGCGTGGAAGCTCTGTACCCGGCCTTCGGTGTTCACGAATGTTCCGGCCGTTTCAGTGAACGGCGCGATCGGCAGCAGGACGTCGGCGTACTCTAGGCCGGTCTCGAACGCGTTGAGCTGGACGACGAACTCCGCCTCGTTGACTGCCCGGGTGGCAGAGCGCGGATCCGCGAAGTCGAGCTCGGGCTCGCAGCCGAGCAGCACCAGCGCCTTGCGGGCGAGGATGCTGTTGACGTTGCCTCCCGCCGGCAGGCCGGCGAGGTAGCCGCCGACCGAGTTCGCCGCCTCGCCGAGGAAGCCGAGCGTTACGCCCAGCGCCTGCGCCTCGGCATGGATCTGCGCCGCAAGCGGATGCTGCTGGGCGAAGTTGCCGAGCAGGACCGCCGCGTTCTTTCCGCCTTTCAGCGCTTCCGCAAAAGACGCGATCGAATCCGGAATCTTCGACGGCGGCACGATGCGCTTGCTCGCGATCGGCATCGCCCAGTCGTCGTCCACCGAGTGCAGCATGTGGACCTGCGCGCCGCGCTTGGCCGCCTGGCGCAGGCGATGCGCGATCAGCGGGTGGTCCTTGCGCAGGAACGAGCCGATCACCAGCACGCGCTCGAGCGTGCCCAGGGCGGCGATCGGCATGCCGAGCCACGGGATGCCTTCGCGCCGGCCATCGGCGGAGAAGTCGGCGTGGCGCAGGCGGAAATCGGCCGCGCCGAGCTTGCCGGCGAGATACAGCTCTTCGAGCGTCGAATGCGGCGAAGCGAGGACGCCGAAGTCCTGCTTCTGCAGGCCCGCGACTGCGAATTCCAGCGCCACTTCCCAGTCCACCGGCTCCCAGCGCGTGTCGCGCTTCATCATCGGCTGCTTCAGCCGCCCGGGCGCATTGAGGCCCTCGTAGGAAAAGCGGTCCTTGTCGGAAAGCCAGCACTCGTTGATCGCGTCGTTATCGAGCGGCAGCACCCGCATCACGCGCGACTGCTTCACCTGCACGACGAGGTTCGAGCCGAGGCCGTCGTGCGGCGAAACCGACTTGCGCCGCGACAGCTCCCAGGTCCGCGCCGTGTAACGGAACGGCCCCGATGTCAGGGCGCCGACCGGGCACAGATCGATCATGTTGCCGGAGAGCTCGGACTCCAGCATCTGGTCGACGAAGGAGACGATCTCGGCCTTCTCCCCCCGCCCGGCGAGGCCGAGCTCCATCTTGCCGGCGATCTCCTGCCCGAAGCGCACGCAGCGCGTGCACTGGATGCAGCGGCTCATCTCCTCGGCGGCGACCAGCGGTCCGAGCTCCTTGCGCAGCACGACGCGCTTTTCCTCGGTATAGCGCGAGTTGCTGGGGCCGTAGCCGACCGCGAGATCCTGCAGCTGGCACTCGCCGCCCTGGTCGCAGATCGGGCAGTCGAGCGGGTGGTTGATCAGCAGGAACTCCATCACCCCGTTCTGCGCCTTCTTGGCGGCGGGCGACTGGGTCCACACCTTCATGCCGTCGATGACGGGCGTGGCGCAGGCCGGCAGCGGCTTGGGCGCCTTCTCGACCTCGACCAGGCACATGCGGCAGTTGGCGGCGATCGAGAGCTTGCGGTGATAGCAGAAGTGCGGCACGTAGACGCCGAGCTTGTTGGTCGCGTCCATCACCGTGGCGCCCTGCGGCACCTCGACCGGCCTGCCGTCGACTTCGATTTTGAGCATCAGGCCGCCTCGGCCATGCTGTTCGCGAGGTGCGGCTCGTGGGGAGCGTCCACCCGGCCCCATTTGGGCTCCACCACGTCCTTGGGCACCAGGCATCGCTTATGCTCGATGTGGTGCACGAATTCGGCGCGGAAGTGCTTGATGAAGCTCTTCACCGGCAGCGCGGCGGCGTCGCCCAGCGCGCAGATGGTCCGGCCGGCGATGTTGTCGGAGACGTCGTCGAGCAGCGCCAGGTCCTGCATCCGGCCGAAGCCGTTCTCGATGCGGTGCACCACGCGGTACAGCCAGCCGGTGCCTTCGCGGCAGGGCGTGCACTGGCCGCAGGACTCCTCGAAATAGAAGTAGGACAGGCGCTCTAGGGCGCGCACCATGCACGTGCTGTCGTCCATGACGATCACCGCGCCCGAGCCGAGCATCGACCCCGCCTTGGCGATCGAGTCGTAGTCCATGTCGGTCGCCATCATGATGTCGGCGGGCAGCACCGGCATCGACGATCCGCCCGGGATCACGCCCTTCAGCTTCCTTCCGCTGCGCACGCCGCCCGCCATCTCGAGCAGCCTGGCGAACGGCGTGCCGAGCCTGACCTCGTAGTTGCCGGGGCGGCTGACGTGCCCGGTGACCGAGAAAAGCTTGGTGCCGCCGTTGTTCGGCTTGCCGAGCGCGAGGAAGGCATCGGCGCCGTGGCGCATGATCCAGGGCACCGCGGCGAAGGTCTCGGTGTTGTTGATGGTGGTCGGCCTGCCGTACAGGCCGTAGCTCGCCGGGAACGGCGGCTTGAAGCGCGGCATGCCCTTCTTGCCCTCGAGCGACTCGAGCAGCGCGGTCTCTTCGCCGCAGATGTAGGCGCCGTAGCCCGGAACCGCGTGCATCTCATGGCTGAACTCCGAGCCGAGGATGTTCCTGCCGACGTAGCCGGCGGCGTAGGCCTCGGCAAGCGCCTCCTCGAACTGCTCGTAGATCTCCCACACCTCGCCGTGGATGTAGTTGTAGCCGGCGCTCGCGCTCATGGCGTAGCCGGCGATGAGCATTCCCTCGATCACCGAATGCGGGTTATAGCGCAGCAGGTCGCGATCCTTGCAGGTGCCGGGCTCGCCTTCGTCGGAATTGCACACCACGTACTTGGGGCCGGGGGCCTGGCGCGGCATGAACGACCATTTCAGCCCGGTCGGAAAGCCGGCGCCGCCGCGCCCGCGCAGCGCGGACTTCTTCAGCTCGGCGATGATGTCTTCGGGCTTGATCTTTTCCGAGAGAATCCTTTTCAGGGCCTGGTAGCCGTCGCGCGCCTCGTAGTCCTTCAGGCGCCAATTGCGGCCGTCGAGCCCCTTCATCAGGATCGCGTCGGGCCCGTAATCGAGCAGGGTCATTTGCGGCCGAGCTCGTCGAGCAGCCGGTCGAGCTTCTCGTTGCTCATGTAGTCGTGCATCTTCTTGTTGTTGACCAGCAGCACCGGCGCCATGGCGCAGGCGCCAAAGCATTCGCCTTCCTTGAGCGTGAAGTGGCCGTCGGGCGTGGTCTCGTTGAAGTCGATCCCCAGCTTGCGGCGCAGGTGGTCGGCGGCGTCGAGCGCGCCCTGCAAGCCGCACGGCAGATTGGTGCACAGCGTCAGCTTGTAGGTGCCGAGCGGCTCCAGGTTGTACATCGCGTAGAAAGTCGCCACCTCGTAGACCGCGACCGGCGGCATGCCGAGGTAGCGGGCGACGAAGTCCATGACCTCGCTCGACAGCCAGCCCTTTTCGTCCTGGGCGACGATGAGCGCGCTCATCACCGCCGATTGCTTCCTGTCGGGCGGGTACTTGGCGATCTCGCGGTCGATCTTCTTCAGTGAGTCAACTGAAAGCATAAGAACCTAAAAACAGGGACAGACCACGTTTTTCTGAAGGACAACCCCCCCGCTCGCGCGCTCGCTCCCCCCTTGTCAGGGGGACGAAAAAACGTGGTCTGTCCCTGATTTCTCACCGGTCGACTTCTCCGAACACGATGTCCTGCGTGCCGATGATCGCCACCGCGTCGGCGATCATGTGGCCGCGCGACATCTCGTCGAGCGCGGACAGGTGCGCGAAGCCGGGCGCGCGGATCTTGAGGCGGTAGGGCTTGTTCGCGCCGTCCGAGATCAAATAGATGCCGAACTCCCCCTTCGGTGCCTCGACCGCGGCGTACACCTCGCCTTCGGGCACGTGCAGGCCCTCGGTGACGAGCTTGAAGTGGTGGATCAGCTGCTCCATGCTCTCCTTCATCTCGAGGCGCGTCGGCGTCGCGATCTTGTGGTCGTCGACCATCACCGGGCCCGGGTTCTCGCGCAGCCAGTCGATGCACTGCCGCACGATGCGGTTCGACTGGCGCATCTCTTCGATGCGCACCAGGTAGCGATCGTAGCAGTCGCCGCCCTTGCCGACCGGGATGTCGAACTCCATGCGGTCGTAGACCTCGTAGGGCTGCTTTTTCCTCAGATCCCAGGCGACGCCGGAGCCGCGCAGCATCGGGCCGGTGAAGCCGAGGGCGAGGGCCCGCTCTGCGGAGACCACGCCGATGCCCACGGTGCGCTGCTTCCAGATGCGGTTGTCCGTGAGCAGCGTCTCGTAGTCGTCGACGTACTTGGGAAAGCGCTCGGTGAAATCCTCGATGAAGTCGAGCAGCGAGCCCCGCCGATTCTCATTTAGTTTATTGATTTCCTTTTCATTGTGAATCTTGGAGGCTTGATACTGCGGCATCGTGTCCGGCAGGTCGCGGTATACGCCGCCCGGGCGGTAATACGCCGCGTGCATGCGCGCGCCCGACACCGCCTCGTAGACGTCCATCAGGTCCTCGCGCTCGCGGAAGCAGTAAAGGAACACGGTCATCGCGCCGATGTCGAGACCGTGCGCGCCCAGCCACAGCAGGTGGTTGAGGATCCGCGTGATCTCGTCGAACATCACGCGGATGTACTTGGCGCGGATCGGCACCTCCACGCCCAGCAGCCGCTCGATCGCAAGCACATACGCGTGCTCGTTGCACATCATCGACACGTAATCGAGCCGGTCCATGTAGGGCACCGACTGCAGGTAGGTCTTGTGCTCGGCGAGCTTCTCGGTCGCGCGGTGCAGCAGGCCGATATGCGGGTCGGCGCGCTGGATCACCTCGCCGTCGAGCTCCAGCACCAGGCGCAGCACGCCGTGCGCCGCCGGATGCTGCGGCCCGAAATTGAGCGTGTAATTGCGTATCTCAGGCATTCTTGTCAGCCATCGCGGTTTTCCGCGTAGTTTTCTTCACGCACGATGCGCGGCGTGACCTCGCGGGGGTCGATCGTCACCGGCTGGTAGACCACGCGCTTCTGCTCCGGGTCGTAGCGCATCTCGACGTAGCCGCTGAGCGGGAAGTCCTTGCGGAACGGGTGGCCGACGAAGCCGTAGTCGGTGAGGATGCGGCGCAGGTCGGGGTGACCGTCGAACAGGATGCCGAACAGGTCGAAGGCCTCGCGCTCGAACCAGTTGGCCGCCGGCCACACGTCGACCAGCGAGGCGGCGACCGGGAATTCGTCGTCGGGGCAGAAGCTGCGCAGGCGCACGCGATAGTTGTGCTTGACGGACAGCAGGTGAACCACCACGGCGAAGCGCGGGCCCTGCCGGGGCCGCTCGCCGTAGCTGGCATAGTCGACGCCGCACAGGTCGATCAGCTGCTCGAAGCCGAGCTCGTCGCGCAGCTTCAGCGCCGCCGGCCGGTGGTCCTGCACCTCGATGGTGAGCTCGCCGAAGCGCTCGGTGGGGGCAAACCCCGCCCGCGCGAGAGATTCGCTCAGCTTCTGCAGCCTGGGGGTCATCGCGCGATCGTGCTGGTGCGCTTGATCTTGTTCTGCAGCTGCACGATGCCGTAGAGCAGCGCCTCGGCCGTCGGCGGGCAGCCCGGCACGTAGATGTCCACCGGGACGATGCGGTCGCAGCCGCGCACCACGGAATACGAATAGTGGTAATAGCCGCCGCCGTTGGCGCACGAGCCCATCGAGATCACCCAGCGCGGCTCGGCCATCTGGTCGTAGACCTTGCGCAGCGCCGGCGCCATCTTGTTGCACAGCGTGCCGGCGACGATCATGACGTCGGACTGGCGCGGGCTCGGCCGGAACACGATGCCGAAGCGGTCGAGGTCGTAGCGCGCCGCGCCGGCGTGCATCATCTCCACCGCGCAGCAGGCGAGGCCGAAGGTCATCGGCCACAGCGATCCGGTGCGCGTCCAGTTGATGAGCGCGTCCGCGGTGGTCGTGACGAATCCCTTCTCGAGGAGGCCCTCTACTCCCATTCCAGGGCTCCTTTCATCCATTCGTAGACGAAGCCGACGGTGAGGATCGCGAGGAACAGCATCATCGACAGGAATCCAGCCAGGCCGATGTCGTTGATCACGGTCGCCCACGGGAAAAGGAACGCGATCTCGAGGTCGAACAGGATGAACAGGATCGCGACCAGGTAATAGCGCACGTCGAACTTCATGCGCGCGTCCTCGAACGCCTCGAAGCCGCACTCGTAAGGCGAGAGTTTCTCGGGGTCGGGCTTGTTCGGGGCGAGCAGCTTGCCGAGCACCATCGGCGCCACGCCGACGCCCAGGCCGACGAGGATGAACAGCAGCACCGGAAAATATTCTGCGAGCATAAGGTTCTGGTGCCCACGAGCAGACTCGAACTGCTACGGCTTTTTAGGCCACTAGCCCCTCAAGCTAGCGTGTCTACCAATTTCACCACGTGGGCGAATGCGAAATTATCTCCCAAAAATCACCGCGGTACCTCCTTGCCCGACGGTGCTTCCGCCGGCGCCGCGGGTTTCTGCGGCTCGGCGGCAGGCTTCTGCGCTTCGGCGGAAGGTTTCGCTTTCGCCGGCACGCGATCCACCACGCTGGCGTCGTCCCCGGCGCGGTGCGTCGCGACGTAAGCGAGCGCGAGGCTCAGCAGGAAAAACAGGGTCGCGAGCACGGCGGTGGTCCGCGACAGGAAGTTCGCCGAGCCCGTCGCGCCAAACAGGCTGCCCGAAGCGCCGCCGCCGAAGCCCGAGCCCATGTCCGCGCCCTTGCCGTGCTGGAGCAGCACCAGGCCGATGATCGCCAGCGCGACCAGCACGTGCAGCACGATCAGTACGTTGGTCCAGCCAATCATGTCGTCATCCTTTCGCCGCTGCCTGAACGATGGCGAGAAATTCCTGTGCGACCAGCGACGCCCCGCCGATCAGGCCGCCGTCGATGTCCGGCATGGCGAACAATGCCGTTGCGTTGCCGGCCTTCACGCTCCCGCCATAGAGAATCCTGGCTTCTCTCGAAAGCCTTTTCCTGAGAAACGCGTGCACGGCCTGCGCCTGATGCGGCGTTGCCGTCCGGCCGGTGCCGATCGCCCACACCGGCTCGTAAGCCAATACCGCATCCGAAAAAGCGCCTTTGCCCAAAACCGCGTCCAGCTGCCGCGCCACGACTTCCTCCGTCAGCCCAGCGTCGCGCTCCGCCAGCGTCTCGCCCACGCACAGGATCGGCACCAGGCCCGCGCCCTGCGCCGCGGCGAACTTCGCCGCGACCTGCGCATCGCTCTCGCAGTAGAGATGGCGGCGCTCCGAATGCCCCACGATCACGTAACGGCAGCCGAATTCGGCCAGCATCGCGGCCGACACTTCCCCGGTATACGCGCCTTGCGCGTGCTCGCTGACGTTTTGAGCGCCCCAGGCCAGCGCGGTTCCCGCGAGCTGCCCGGACACCTGCTGCAAATAAGGAAACGGAACGCACACCGCGCATTCCGCGCTGGCGCCCTTTCCCATCGCCTTGACGATTGCGTCGAGCAAAGCGCGATTCGCCGCCCGGCTGCCATGCATCTTCCAGTTGCCGGCGACCAGCCGGGTGCGTGCCATGCCCATGAATTTTACCGTATTCTCGAGGGCAGCCGGGATTCCCAGTGCGCCGAATCTACTATAGTGCCTGCGCGAACGCGTCACATGAGCGCTCTAGAATTATCAGCTCGTTCCGACGGAATGCCCGATCGCCGAGCGGGCGCGGATAGCTCGCCGGGGTCGGCATCCCGTTCGGACGGACATGGCTGAGCACCCCCCGCATCATCACCATCACCACGACCAAGGCTCCGGCCCGGCGCTGCGGGGCGCGGCCGCGCTGACTGTCGCATTCGCGGTGGTGGAGGCGCTCGGCGGATGGTGGACCGGTTCCCTTGCCCTGCTGTCCGACGCCGGCCACATGCTGACCGACGGCGCCGCGCTCGCGCTCGGCGCGCTCGCCGCCTGGATGGGGCGCTCGCCGCCCTCGGAGCGCCACTCCTACGGCCTCGGGCGCGCCGAGATCTTCGCCGCCCTGCTGAACGCCGCAGCCATGCTCGCGATCGTGGCCGCTTTGGCTTATGAATCAGTGCTTCGTATTCGGCAGCCTGGAGAGGTGAACGGCGCGGCCGCGGCAGTGATCGCGCTGGCCGGGCTCGCGATCAACCTCGGAGTCCTGCGATGGCTCGCGCCGCACGGCCATGACATGAACGCGCGCGCCGCGCGGCTGCACGTCGCGGGCGACGCGCTGGGCTCGGTCGCGGCGCTGGTCTCGGGCGCGGTGATCGCGTTCAGCGGCTGGACGCGCATCGACCCGCTCGCCTCGCTCGCGATCTGCGTCCTGATTGCCGTCTCGAGCGTGCGGCTGCTGCGCGAGAGCCTGCATGCGCTGATGGAAGGCGTGCCGCGCGGCCTTTCGGTGGAGACCATCGGCGGCGAGATGGCCGGGGTCGACGGCGTGCTGTCGGTCCACGACCTGCACGTCTGGGTGTTGTCGGGCAGCCGCACCGCGCTCTCGGCGCACGTGGTGGTGCGCAGCATGACGCAATGGGAGCGGACGCGGCGCGAGCTGCAGACCCGGCTGCACGATAAGTTCGGCATCGATCACGTCACGCTGCAGCCCGAGTCGGGCGTGCAGCCGCTGGTACGCCACTAGGAAGCGGCGCTGCGCACCGCGGCGGCGATGCTCTGCGCCGCCGATTCGATCGCCTCGCGCGGCTCGCCCTCGACCATCACGCGCAACACCGGCTCGGTTCCCGAGGGACGCAGCAGCACGCGGCCGCGGCCGTCGAGCGAGCGCTCGGCAGCCGCTTGCGCTTTCATGATCGAGTGATGCTTCTGCCAGTCGAAATCGCGCGGCACCGCCACGTTGATCAGCACCTGCGGGTACAAGACGAGATCGGCGGTCAGCTCGGCGAGCGAGCGGCCCAGCTGGCGCGTTGCGTGCAGCACCTGGAGCGCGGACACGATGCCGTCGCCGGTGGTGTGCTTGTCGAGGCAGATGATGTGTCCCGAGTTTTCGCCGCCCAGCTCCCAGCCCCTGTCGCGCAGCAGCTCGAGCACGTAGCGGTCGCCGACGCGGGCGCGCGCGAACGGCACGCCGAGCCGGGCCATCGCCTGCTCGAAGGCGTAATTCGTCATCAGGGTGCCGGCGACGCCGGGCAGGGTTTTTTTCGCGGCGCGATGCTTGGCGACGGCGTAAAGCAGCTGGTCGCCGCCATACGCCCGCCCCGCATCATCGACGATCAGGACGCGGTCGCCGTCGCCGTCCAATGCGACCCCCAGGTCGGCGGCTTGATCTTTCACCTCGCTCACCAGGCTCCCGGGCGAAGTTGCGCCAGAAGCCTTGTTGATATTGAGGCCGTCGGGCTCGACGCCGATCGGGACGACGTCGGCGCCGAGCTCATGGAAAACGTGCGGCGCGACGTTGTAGGCCGCGCCATGCGCGCAGTCGACGACGATCTTCATGCCCTTCAGGTCGAGCTCCGCCGGGAAGGTCGATTTGCAGAACTCGATATAGCGCCCGCCGGCATCGTCGACGCGGCGCGCGCGTCCCAGCCGGGCGGCCTCGTTGCAGCCCATCGGCCGCTCCATCTGCTCCTCGATCGCCGCTTCGGTGCCGTCGGGCAGCTTGAAGCCGTCGCCGGAAAAGAACTTGATGCCGTTATCGGGATACGGGTTGTGCGAGGCGCTGATCACCACCCCGGCCGAGAGCCGCAGCGCGCGCGTGAGGTAGGCGACGCCCGGCGTCGGCAGCGGGCCGCAGAGCAGCACGTCGACGCCCGCGGCGGAGAAGCCCGCCTCGAGCGCGGCCTCGATCATGTAGCCCGAGATGCGCGTGTCCTTGCCGATCAGCACGGACGGATGCTCGCCCTGCCCCGACAGCACCTTGCCCGCGGCATAGCCGAGCCGCAGCACGAAGTCAGCGGTCATCGGGCTCGCGCCCACGGTGCCGCGCACGCCGTCGGTGCCGAAATGATTCCTGCTCATGCCCTCTGGTACGCCTCCCAGACGCCGATGACGTCTCGCGTCTCGCGGACATCATGCACGCGCAGTATTTTCGCCCCGCTCTGCAGCGCGAGCAAAGCCATCGCAAGGCTGCCCGCCAGCCGCTCGTCGACCGGCCTGCCGGTCAGCTTGCCCAGGGTCGATTTGCGCGACAGCCCGGCAAGGATCGGCAGCTCGGAGAGCTCCCGCAGATGCCTCAGGAGGACGAGGTTGTGAAGCGCGGTCTTGCCGAAGCCGAAGCCGGGGTCGACGACGATGCGGTCGGCGGCCACACCGGCCCCTTTCACCCTCTCAACCGATTCTTTCAAAAAGACTTTCACCTCGCGCAGGAGGTCGTCGTAATGCGGGTCGCGTTGCATGGTCGCCGGCTCGCCTTTCTTGTGCATGAGGCACACCGCGCACTGGCTTTCCGCCACCACCTGCAGCGCCCCGGGAGCGGCGAGCGCCTCGACATCGTTGATCATCGACGCGCCGGCGGCGAGCGCAGCCTTCATCACCCTGGGCCTGCGGGTGTCGACCGAAACGGGAATTTCCAGGGAAATGCCTTCCAGGACCGGGATCACCCTGCGCATTTCCTCTTCCTCGGAAACAGGGGCCGATCCGGGGCGCGTCGATTCGCCGCCGATGTCGATCAGGTCGGCGCCGTCGTCTGCCAGCTGTCGGGCATGAGCGACAGCGGCGCGTGCGTCGAAATAGCGGCCGCCGTCGGAAAAGGAATCGGGCGTCACGTTGACCACGCCCATGACCAGCGGTCTATCGAGCGGCATGGAGTACTTCCCACACCGCAGGATCATCGCGGTCTTGTTTTGCTCAGGCGCTCGGCGCAGGCGCGGTCGCGCCTTCGGTCCCGCTATCGCTGGCGGGCGGCTTCGCGGCGCTTTGCGAGCCGGAAGGCTTCGGCGGCCGCGGCGGCTTGCCGGCCATGATGTCGGCGATCTGGTCGGCGTCGATGGTCTCGAGCTCGAGCAGCGCCTTGGCCATCGCCTCGACCTTGTCGCGGTTGTCTTCCATCAGCTTGCGCGCGATGCGGTACTGCTGGTCGATGATGCGGCGGATCTCGGCGTCGACCTTCTGCATCGTCGCCTCGGAGACGTTCTTGTGCGTGGTGACCGTGCGGCCGAGGAATACCTCGCCTTCGTTCTCGCCGTACACCATGGGTCCAAGCTCGTCGGACATGCCCCACTCGGTCACCATGCGGCGCGCCATGTCGGTGGCTTTCTTGAAATCATCGCCCGCGCCCGTGGTCATCTGATGCATGAAGAGCTCTTCCGCGATCCTGCCTCCGAGCATCATGGAGATCTTGTTCAGGCACCATTCGCGGTCGTAGCCGTAGCGGTCGTTCTCGGGCAGCGACAGCGTGACGCCGAGCGAGCGGCCGCGCGGGATGATGGTGACCTTGTGGATCGGGTCGGTCTTCGGCAGCAGGCGCGCGACGACGGCGTGGCCCGATTCATGGTACGCGGTATTGCGACGCTCCTCCTCGGGCATCACCATCGAGCGGCGCTCGGCGCCCATGATGATCTTGTCCTTGGCGCGCTCGAAGTCGTCCATGTCGACCAGGCGCTTGTTCCCGCGAGCCGCGAACAGGGCCGCTTCGTTCACGATGTTCGCAAGGTCGGCGCCCGAGAAGCCCGGCGTGCCGCGCGCAATGATGTCGGGCTTGACGTCGGGCGCAAGGGGCACCTTGCGCATGTGGACCTTGAGGATCTCCTCGCGGCCGCGGATGTCGGGCAGCGGCACCACGACCTGCCGGTCGAAGCGGCCCGGGCGCAGCAGCGCCGGGTCGAGCACGTCGGGGCGGTTGGTCGCGGCGATGACGATCACGCCCATCGTCGCCTCGAAGCCGTCCATCTCCACCAGCAGCTGGTTCAGCGTCTGCTCGCGCTCGTCGTTGCCGCCGCCGAGGCCGGCGCCGCGCTGGCGGCCGACCGCGTCGATCTCGTCGATGAACACGATGCAGGGCGCGTGCTTCTTCGCCTGCTCGAACATGTCGCGCACGCGCGCCGCGCCGACGCCGACGAACATCTCGACGAAGTCGGAGCCCGAGATCGAGAAGAACGGCACCTTCGCCTCGCCCGCGATGGCGCGCGCGAGCAGCGTCTTGCCGGTGCCCGGAGCGCCCACCATCAGCACGCCGCGCGGGATGCGGCCGCCAAGCTTCTGGAACTTGGACGGATCGCGCAGAAAGTCGACCAGCTCGGCGACCTCCTCCTTGGCCTCCTCGCAGCCCGCGACGTCCGCGAACGTCACGGTGTTGGTCGACTCGTCGAGCATCCGCGCGCGCGACTTGCCGAACGAGAACGCGCCGCCGCGGCCCCCGCCCTGCATCTGGCGCATGAAGAAGATCCACACGCCGATCAGCAGCAGCATCGGGAACCACGACACGAAGATGTTCATGAGGAGCGACGGCTCCTCCTCGGGCTTGGCCTCGATCTTGACGCCGTACTTGAGCAGGTCGGAAACCAGCCAGATGTCGCCCGGCGAGTAGCTGGTGACGCGCTTGCCTTCTGTGGTCTGCGCCTTGAGCTGCCGCCCTTCGATCGTCACCTTAGCGATGCGCCCGGCCTTCACCTCTTCCAGGAACTGCGAATATTCCATCGGCGCCTGCGCCACCTGGCGGGTATTGAACTGGTTGAACACGGTCATCAGCACCAGCCCGATGACGAGCCAGATGACCAGGTTCTTAAGCATGTTGTTCAAGTACTTGCTCCTTACACTGCGCTGCGACAAAAGGCATCTTACAAGGCCAGCAAGCCGCGCGCCACCACATAAGTCTCGCTCGATTCACCCCGCGATGCCGAGGGTTTTCTCACCATCACCTTCCTGAACTCGCGTTTCAAACGCGCCAGGACCTCACCGAAGGCTTCGCCATGAAATGTCTTGACCACGAAAACGCCGTCGGGCTTCAGCGTCTTGCGGCAAAAATCGATCGCCGCGAACGCCAGGCCTGCGGCCCTGGCCTGGTCGACATTCGCGACTCCCGAGAGGTTCGGCGCGAGGTCCGAGAGCACGATGTCCGCCCTCACACCTTCCAGCCTCGCGGCGCGGAAATCTCCCGCCACCACCTCTACCCCAGTGATGGGGGCAATCTTCAGCAAATCAATGGCGATGACGCGCCCGCCGGGCTTGACCCTGGCGGCGGCCACCTGCGACCAGCCGCCCGGCGCAGCGCCCAGGTCTACTACAGTGGCTCCGGGACGCAGAAGCTTCTCCTTCTCGTCTATTTCGAGAAGCTTGAACGCCGAGCGGGAGCGATAGCCCTGCTCCCGCGCCTTGCGCACGTACGGATCGGTGACATGGCGGCGCAGCCACTGTTTGTTCGACTTCGCCATGCGCGCTCTAGCGGCGAGTCTGGCTCCACGGCAGATTCATGACGCGGTCGCGGGTCCTTTCCAGGCT
>VBBY01000160.1 GCA_005881595.1 Betaproteobacteria bacterium
GGATATAAGCGCACCCCCGAGAGCAATACGCCCCAAAGCCGCACGCTGTACCGCGCTCTCGAGATACTCGGAGGCGTGGCCCCCTTGGCCAAGGCGCTCAAGGTGCCGGTCGAAACGCTCGCCCGCTGGCTCGACGGCAATGCCATTCCGCCCGTAGGCGCCTACTTGATCGCCCTGGACGTCGTTGCGGGCGTTACTTCGGGTCGTAGGCCTCGTTGACCTGAACGCCTTCGTGCGGCCCGCCGCCGCCGGCGACGTTGGCGCCGCTCACCGCGTAGATCCTGCCGCCGATCTCGGCGACCGCGAGGCCGTGCCGCGGCGTGGGCATCGGCGCCAGCCGCTGCCAGCTGTTGCTCTTCGGGTCGTAGGCTTCATGCGTGCGGAAGGTCCCCACCAGGTCGTTCAGGTAGGCCTCGCCGCCGAGCACGTGCATGCGGCCCTCCAGCACCGCCACGCCGACCCCGCTGCGCGCGGTCGGCACGCCGAGCACCGAAGACCAGGTGTCCTTCGCCACGTCGTAAACCTCGTTGGTGCTGACGTTGGTGGACAGGCCGATGATGAAGGTCGAGCCGACGCGGCCCCCAACGACGTAGATCTTGCCGTCGATTCGGGCGGCGCCGTGGTGGTTGCGCGCGGTGAGCATCGGCCGCAGCGGCGACCACTTGCCGGTCGCGGTGTCGAGCACCTCGTTCGTCGCCAGGTTCTCGACCGGCACCGTCGGCCGCAGCTCGGGCGTCGAATAGCCGGGGTTCTTCGCGCCGCCGATGGCGTAGATCTTCGTCCCGACCGCGGTCGCGGTGAGCGCGCCGCGCGGGGTCGGCAGCGGGACGCCTTTCGACCAGGCGTTCGCGGCGATGTCGAAAACCCAGACCGAATTGGTCGGCACCCAGGCCGGCAATCCCCCGCCCGCCGGGCGCGAGATGGTGAAACCGCCCATCACGTAGATCTTGCCGCCGACGGCAGCGACGCCCGGGTGGTGGATGCCCTCGGGGAGGGAGGGCAGCCTGCTCCAGTCGTTCGCGGCCGGATCGTAGCGGAAGAAAATCTGCTTGGGCTCCCAGCCGGGAAAGGCGCCGAGGCCGCCCAGCACGTACATCCTGCCGTCGAGCGCCACCCCGACGACTTCCTCTTCGCCCTGGGGAATCGGCTTCATCTGGCTCCAGCGGCCCTGCGCGAGCGCAGGGCCGGTGGTGAGAAGCACCACGAGCAGCGCGACGACGTGCAATTGGCGCAACGACATGGTCAATCCTTCCTGTTGATGGGTCTAGCGAAAGACGATGCTCGACGGGCTGCCCGTCTTGATGATCTGGCCGGTCGGCGTGAGCTTGCCGCTGCCCGCGTCCACGCGGAACGCCACGATCGTGTCGCTGTCCATGTTCGCGGCGTAGAGCACGCTGCCTGAGGGCTCGATGGCGAAAAACCGCGGCGTCTTGCCCTGCGTGGGCTCCCAGCCGACGGGGCTCAGCGTGCCGCTCGAGTCGTCCACGGCGAAGATGGCGAGGCTGTCGTGCCCGCGGTTGGACGCGTAAACGAAACGTCCTGACGCCGCCACCACGATTTCGGAGGTCGTATTGTTGCCTGTAAAGCTCGAGGGCAGCGTCGTGATGACCTGGAGCGGCGTGAGCGCACCGCGCTCGCCGTCGAAGCGGTAGGTGGTGATCGTGGAATCGAGCTCGTTCAGGACGTACGCGTACGGCTTCGCCGGGTGGTAGGCGGCGTGGCGCGGCCCGGCGCCCGGACGGCTCGCCGCCGGGGGCGAAGCGGCCGGCACCAGCTTGCCGCTCGCGGCGTCGAGCGAGAAGACGAACGTAGCGTCGAGGCCCTTGTCCGGCACGACGATGAAGCGGTCGCGCGGGTCGAACACGACGTCGTGCGGATGCGAGCTCGCCTGCTCGGTGCGGTGCGGGCCCGGCTTGCCCGGCAGCGCCGCCAGATCGGTGAGCGGTCCGAGCGAGCCGTCCGCCTGGATCGGCAGCACGGCCACGGTGCCCGAGCTGTAGTTCGCGCAGATCACGAACCGGTTGGTGGCATCCACGCCGAGCCGCACGCCGTTCCTGCCTTTGGCGTCCTGCGTCCCCAGCGCGCCGAGCTGCCCCGTCGCCTCGTCGACGCGAAATGCCGTCACGACTTCGCCGTCGCCGTGCGCGGCGTACAGGAAGCGCTTGCTGCGGTCGAGCGTGAGCCACGAAGGATTGTCGGCCGTCTTTACGAGCTGCTGTTGCGTCCATGCGCCGGTGGCGGCGTCGATCCGGTGCACCGCGATGCCCTCGCCGCGCCCGTTGCGCTGCTTCGACGTGTAGCAGCCGACATAGGCGAGCTTCGGCAGCGGCCGCGCGCTCGACATCGAGGCGCATCCTCCCGCGGCCATCGCGGCCACCAAGCCGGCGGCGCCGGCCAGGAATTCCCGACGTGTCGTCCCCATATCGCCTCCTCGCAGCTTTATCTTAAGCCCCTTTTATTCCGAGAAGCTTCGCGGCGGTGCCGCCGAGCATCGCGGCGCGTTCCGCGTCGCTCAGGCCGGGCGTGGCGAGAATGTGCTCTACGGCGGTCTCAGTCCAGGGAAAGGGGTAATCGGTGCCCAGCACGATGCGCGAGCTGCCGACCTGCGCGGCGAGGTGGCGCAGCGCTTCGGGCGTGAACACCAGCGAATCGAAGTAAAGCTGCTTCAGATATTCCGTAGGCCGCTTCTTCAGCGGAACGGCCGCGCAGCGCTCGGGGAAGGTGAGGCAGATGTGATCCGAGCGCGGCGCATAGGAAGGCAGGTAGCCGCCGCCATGCGCGGCGCAGATCTTGAGGCCGGGAAAACGGTCGAGCGTGCCCTCGAAGATCAGGTGGGAGAGCGCGAGCGTCGTCTCGAGCGGGTTGCCGATGGTGTTTTCCAGCCCGCCGTTGCCGCGCAGGCGGCTCTTCAGCTCGGCCGTGCCCTGCGGATGGATGAAGATCAGCACGCCGAGCTCCTCGGCCCTGGCCCAGAAGGGATGGAACTTCGGGTCCGACAGCTCCGCGCCGTTCACGCTGCCGCCGACGCCGGCGCCGCGCAGGCCGAGCTTCCCGACGCCGTCCTCGAGCTGCTTTACGGCGAGATCCGGGAACTGCAGCGCGATCGAAGCGAAGGCGACGAAGCGCTCGGGCTCGGCGGCGCAGATCTCGGCCAGCTTTTCATTCTGGATGCCGATCAGCTTCGCGACGAGATCGCGCTCGGCCGCATACCAGTAGGGATTGATGCTGAGCGCCTCGACATCGATGCCTTGCTCGTCCATCCGGCGAATCCGCTCGTCCGCCATGACGAGCGACGCGGGAGCGAGCTTCCGCCCCATCAGCGCCATCGCCTCCGGCACGCCGCAGTGCGCATGCACGTCCACGGTTTTCACGCGGCGGCCGCTCACCACCACCTCGCGCCGGCGCGGCGCCTGCGCCCGGGCGGCGGGCAGCCCATCGCACCCCATGAACGCGATGCCGGTCAGCGCTGCGGCTTTGCTAACGAACTCTCTGCGTGTCGTCATCTTCTCCTCCTTAGCTTTTACTTGATGCCGGCCTGCATGAACGACTGCATGAATTGCCTTTGAAACAATAGGAATGCCAGAAGCAGCGGCGCGACGGCCATCAAGGTGCCGGCGCTGATCACCGACCAGTCGACACCCGATTCCGGCGCGCCGAAGATCGCCAGGCCGACGGTGAGGGGACGGGTGTTGACCGAGTTGGTGACGACGAGCGGCCACAGGAAGTTGTTCCAGTGGTAGCTCACCGACACCAGCGCGTAGGCGAGATAGGTCGGGCGCGCGAGCGGCACGTAGACGCGCCACAGCACGCCGAGCCACGAGCAGCCCTCGACGCGCGCCGCCTCCTCGAGCTCGCGCGGGATGGTCTTGAAGGTCTGGCGCAGCAGGAATATCCCGAACGCGCTCGCCATGTAGGGCAGGCCGATGCCGAGGATGCTGTCCACCAGGCCGAGCCGGCTCATGCTGAGGTAGTTCTCGACGATCAGCACCTCCGGCATGATCATCAGCTGCAGCAGCACCAGCGCGAACGCGATCTCGCGCCCGGCGAACTCGAAGCGCGCGAAGGCGAAGCCGGCGAGAGTACAAAGCACGAGCTGCGCCGCGAGCACCATGGTGACGAGGATCACCGTGTTGACGAAGTGGCGCGGGAACGGCGCGTAGCCCCATGCCTTCTCGAAGTTGGCCAGCGTCAGCGGCGCGAGCGCATCCAGATGCGTCGCGTACGCCGGTGGGTGGAACGCCGCCCACATCGCGTAGAGGAGCGGCAAGAGCCACAGGATCGCCAGCAGCCAGGCCGCGGCCTTTTCCAGGAGGTTCACCGGTAGTGGACCCGCTTCTCGATCAGCTGGAACTGGAGAATGGCAAAGGCGCCGAGAAGCAAAAGCAGAACCATCGTGAGCGTCGAGGCGTACGCGGTGTCGAAGAAGCTGAACGCCACCTGGTAGATGTAGTAGAGGAGCAGGTTGGAGGCGTTGTCCGGGCCGCCCTTGGTCAGGATGAAGAGATGATCGACCAGCTTGAACGAGTTGATCGTCGCGTTCACCAGCACGAACAGCGTGGTCGGCATGAGCAGCGGGAAGCTGACGCGCCGGAAGAAATACCAGCGCGAGGCGCCCTCGACCCGCGCCGCCTCCTCGAGCTCGGGCGGCAGCGACTGCAGCGCGGCGAGGTAGAAGATCATGAAGAAGCCGGCTTCCTTCCAGAGCGTCATCGCGATCAGGCAGCCCATCACCGTGTGCGGATCGCCGAGCCAGTTGTGGCTGCCGGCGCCGAACAGCGCCGTGACCTTGTCGAGGAGGCCGATCTGCGGCGTGTAGAAATAGAGCCACAGGTTCGCCACTGCGATCATCGGCAGCACCGTCGGGGTGAAGTAGGACATCCGCACGAGCGCGCGCGCCGGCAGTTTGCCGTTGACCCAGATCGCCATCAGCAGGGCGAGCGCGATCGAGGCCGGGATGGTGCCGAGCGCGAACCAGAAGTTGTTGCCTAGCACTTGCCAGAACACCGGGTCGTGCGCCAGCGCCGCGTAGTTGGCGAGGCCCACGAAGCGCGACGGCCGCACTGCGGTGCCGGTGGAGAACAGGCTGTGGACGAGCGTCGCCGCTGCCGGGTAGTGCGTGAAGCCGACGAGCAGGATGGCGGCCGGCGCGAGGAGCAGCCAGCCGTAAGGGACAGACCACGTTTTCGTCGTCACGGGAATCCGGAAAACGTGGTCTGTCCCTGTTTTTGCTGTTTTTGTTTCTGCTAGCGGTACGGTTTGAGCAGTCTCTCCGACTCCTGCTGCGCCGCTTTCAGCGCGTCAGCCGGCGACTTGCCGCCGGTGAGCGCCGCCTGGATCGCGTCGTCGAGCGCCTTCCTTACGCGGCCGGTCTGGAACGTGGAGAGCTCGGCGGTGGCGAACTTGAGCTGGTCGCGCGCGACTGCGGCCTGCGGGAACCCGCTCACGTATTCCTTGAGCTTCGGCGTTTCGTAGGCATCCGGGCGCGTGCCGACGTAGCCGGTGGCGATGCTCCATTCCGCAGTCCGCTCGGGCGCCGTCACCCATTTGATGAACTCTAGCGCCGCCTTGCGTTCGGCGGGCGTGCTCTTCTTGAAGAGGTACCAGTTGCCCCCGCCGGTGGGCGAGCCGCGCTGCTTCGAGGCGGGCAGCATGGCGACGCCGAAGGGGAACCTGGCGGTGTCCTTCACCGCGGTGAGGTTCCCGGTGGTGTGCCACATGATCGCGGTCTTGCCCTCGGTGAAGCTCTGGCGCAGCGTGCCCCATTCCACAGTGCCTTCGGGCATGACTTTTAGTTTTTTTCCTAAGTCAACCCAGTATTGCAGCGCGCCGACCACGTCCGCATGCGCGAAGTTGGTCTGGTTGCCTTCCCTGTTCATGAGATCCTGGCCGTTCTCGCGCGCGAACGCCTGGAACATCCAGTACGCGTAGCCGGTAGACGGGACCATCACGCCCCAGCGCGACACGTTGCCCGAGGCGTCCTTCTTCACCAGCTTCCGCGCCATCTGCGCCATCTCGTTCCAGGTGGCCGGCGGCTTCTCCGGGTCGAGCCCGGCTTCCTTGAACGCCTCCTTGTTCCAGTACATGACGATGGTCGAGCGCTGGAACGGGATGCCGTATACCTTGCCCTTGTAGGTGCCGTTCGCCATCAGCGCCGGGTAGAACGATTTCAGCCATGCTTTGTCCGCGGGGGTGCCGGCGACGTCGTCGAACGGCAGGATCACGTCCTGCTCGAGCAGCTCGTAGAGGTCGATCGAGAACAGCACCGACATCTGCGCCGGCTGCCCGGCCCTGAGCGCCGCGAGCGCCTTGATGCGCGCGTCGTCGTAGTTGCCGGCGTAGACGGCGTTGATCCTGACGTCCGGATGTTCCTTCTGGAACCCGGCGACGAGATTGTCGACGACCTTGGTAAGCGGCCCGCCGACGGCGATCGGGTAGTAGAAGGTCAGCTCGACCGCCTTTGCGGGAAAAGATGCCGCAAGCAGCGCCGCGAATAGAAGCTTTTTCATTTGGCTTTCTCCTCTGGATCACTATAACCCGGTCCGGATTCCGTTCAGCGCATCGAAAAGATGCACTGCGTCGGGCTCCCAGCCGAGGCGCACCTGCGCTCCCGTCGCGAGCGCCACCTGCCCGGGCGCACGTACCAAAACTAGCTCTCCGCCGACGCGCGCGGTCACCACCGTGTCCGCGCCATGGTATTCGGCGCTGATCACCGCTGCGGGCACGCCGCCCTGGTCCACCAGCCGTATGTGCTCGGGCCGGATGCCGAGCGTGAGCCCGGCCCCCCGTCCCGGCAGCACTGCAGGACCCGCCGTGCCGCGGATCACCGCGCCGCTCGCCCCACCTGTCCGCCCATCGTCGAGCGCCACCAGGTTCATCGCCGGCGTGCCGATGAAGCGCGCCGCGAACGTGCTCGCCGGCCTGGAATAGAGTTCCGCCGGCGTCCCCTCCTGCTCGATATGCCCGGCGCGCAGCAGCACCACGTGATCCGCCATGCTCATCGCCTCGACCTGGTCGTGCGTGACGTACACCACCGTCATTCCCAGCCGCTGCTGCAGCGAGCGGATCTCGACGCGCATGTCATGCCGAAGCTGGGCGTCGAGATTCGAGAGCGGCTCGTCCATCAGGCAGACCGGGTTCTGCGACACGATCGCCCGCGCCAGCGCCACGCGCTGGCGCTGCCCGCCCGAGAGCTGCTGCGGCTTGTGCTCCAGCCGCTCGGTCAGCCCCACCAGCTCGGCTACGCGCTCGAGGCGCTTTTCCCTTTGATCCGCCGGCAGGCGCCGCACCTTCAGCCCGAACACGATGTTCTCCGCGACCGTGAGGTGCGGAAAGAGCGCGTACGACTGAAATACCATCGAGATGCGCCGCCTGGCCGGGTCGAGCGCCGTCACGTCGCGCCCTTCGATGAAGATCTTCCCTTCGCCGACCTGCTCGAGCCCGGCGATCAGCCTCAGCAACGTCGACTTCCCGCAGCCCGACGGCCCGAGCAGCACCACGAACTTGCCCTTCTCGGCGCGAAAGCTGACTGCATCGACGGCCTGCACTGCGCCGAAGCACTTCGACACTTTATCCAGGACGATCTCCGACACGCGCCTCCCTCGCGGTGGGACTGACCAACCGTGTGACGCGAAATATTGTATAAGGATCCTCCGTGACGGACGCCGCGCAGCTTGAAGCGGTCATGCGCTATCACGAGCGCACGAAGCATCACTTCAACCGCTTCGCGCCCGGGCCTGGAGGGCTCGACTGGGCGAACCAGCCGGATCCGTTCAGGCGCTACGCGGAAGCGCCGCTCACGCGGCTGCCGATCCTGAAGGCCGAGGAGGAGCCGCTCTCACCTCGGTACGACAGCTTGTATGCGCCGGGCGCGGTGGCAAGCGTGCCGGTGTCAGTACGAGCGCTCTCGCGCCTGCTTGAATATGCGCTCGCGCTATCGGCGTGGAAGCAGGCGGGCGGGACGCGCTGGGCGCTGCGCGTGAATCCGTCGAGCGGGAATCTGCATCCCACCGAGGGCTACGTGCTGATCGGCGGGATCGCGGAGCTTGGCGTGACGCCGGGGCTGTTCCACTACGCGCCAGCGGAACATGGCCTGGAGCGGCGCGCCGATTGCCCGCCGGCGCTGTTCGAGCGCCTCACGCGCGGGTTGGCCGCGGGGGCATTTCTTGTGGGCCTGTCGTCGGTCTACTGGCGCGAGGCGTGGAAGTACGGCGAGCGCGCCTTCCGCTACTGCCAGCACGACGCCGGCCACGCGATCGGCACGCTGCGGATCGCGGCGGCGACGCTCGGCTGGTCGGCGCGGGTGCTGGACGATGTGGCGGACGCGACCATCGAAGCGCTGCTCGGCCTCGACCGCGACGCCGACTTCGAGGGCGCCGAGCGGGAAAGCGCGGAGCTGGTGATGGCGCTGTGGCCGGGAGACACTGTGTCAGCAACTCTCAAGCTGGAGCTGGAAGCGGTGCGCGAGCTCGCGAGGCAGCGCTGGTACGGGAAGGCGAACCGGCTGAGCCCGCAGGACCCGGTGCCCTGGGGGGTCATCGATACCGTCTCGGCGGCGTCGCGAAAGCCGTGATTTCTGCAGGACAAATTATTCACCAGCGGCGAAGCCTTCTCGCCTGTGACGGCAGGACTTCGATCCCGGCAGAGCGTTTCTACCTGATGCTCGAGCGCGTGATGCCGACGCCTTGGGACGCGATTCCGTGGGCACCGGCGATCCACTTCGGCCTGTTCGTGCATCGCGTGGAAGGGATCGACCCGGGCCTGTACGCCCTCGTGCGCGATCCCGCGAAGCTGGAGAAGCTCAAGGCAAGCATGCACTCGCACTTCGCCTGGGAAACGCCGCCGGGCTGCCCCGGGAGCCTGCCGCTCCATCTGCTCGAGCGCGGCAACGCGAGGCAGCTCGCGACGCAGGTGAGCTGCCGCCAGGACATCGCCGGCGAGGGCGCGTTCTCGCTCGGCATGCTCGCCGAGTACGAGGCACAGCTCGTCGAGCGCGGGCCGGCGTTCTACCGGCGCCTTTTCTGGGAGGCGGGCGCGATCGGGCAGGTGCTGTACCTCGAGGCGGAGGCGGCCGGCGTGCGCGCGACCGGCATCGGCTGCTTCTTCGACGATCCGGTGCACCAGGTCTTCGGCTTCAGGGACCTCGCCTTCCAGTCGCTGTATCACTTCACCGTCGGCGGCCCGGTCGACGATCCGCGCCTCACCACGCTCCCGCCCTACGGCGCGCAAGTCAAAGGGCGCAAAGGCGCGATGGACCTGCGGTAGCGCTTCGCAGTAGCATTTCTGCGAGAGGAGAAACACATGAAACGCCCCTACCTGCCCGCTTGGATGCTCCTCGTTGCCGCGTTCTTTCTGCCGAGCATCGGGGAGGCTCGGGACCGCGATCAGTTTCAGCTGGTCGAGGCCACCATCGCCGACATCCAGCATGCATTTCGTTCGGGCACTCTCACCCCCGAGGAGCTCGTGCGCATGTATCTCGCACGGATCGCGGCCTACGATCAGGCCGGTCCACAGCTCAACAGCTTCATGCACGTGAATGAGCACGCCCTCTACGCTGCCCGCGCTTTGAACGTCGACGATCTCGATGATGATGGGCGCAGAAAGCCGTTGTTCGGCGTACCGGTCATCCTCAAGGACAACATCGATACTGCCGATATGCCGACGACGGCCGGATCGATCGCGCTCGGCGGATCGATACCGGCAAAGGATGCGTTCATCACCCAAAAGCTGCGCCGCGCCGGCGCCATCATCCTCGGCAAGGCGACCCTCACCGAGTTCGCCAACTTCCTCAGCTCCACCGGCATGCCGACCGGCTACAGCTCGCAACTGCGCTTGCAGCTCTTCGAGCGCGGCGACGACCTGACGCGGGCCGGTTATGGCTTCAACCCGTTCGATCCTCGCACCGATCCTAGGCAACCGTTCAACGACGGCCGCCCGGCGCTCGCGACCGGCGGCTCCAGCTCCGGCCCAGGCATCGCCGTGTCCGCGAACCTCGCAGCCGTGGGGGTCGGCACCGAGACGTCGGGATCGATCCTCAGCCCTGCAACCCAGAACCTCCTCGTCGGCATCAAGCCGACGGTGGGGCTGGTGAGCCGGACGGGGATCGTGCCGATCACCGCCGATCAGGACACGGCCGGACCGATGGCGCGTACCGTGACCGACGCCGCCAGGCTTCTCGGAGTCCTGGCCGGGTTCGATCCCCAGGACCCCGCCACCGCCGCGTGCCTCACGCCGGGCAAGTGCTTCAGCGATTACACGCGGTTCCTGAAGAGGAATGCGCTTCGCGGTGCGCGCATCGCGGTCCCGCATTTCGGCTATTGGACCGACAGCCTCCATCGCGTGGTCCTCAGCGTCGAGCAGCAGCAGGTCATGAACGACGCCATTGCGGTCCTGCGGGCCGAGGGCGCGATCGTGGAGGACTTTCACGAAATTCCCACGCAGCAGGAGCTGTTCGACTTCAGCGGCTGCGGCGGCCTGCCGATTCCGGCGAACTGCTCCACGGTTCTGCTCTTCGGGTTCAAGCGCGATCTGAACGCCTATCTGGCCAGGCTTCCCGCCGGTGCTCCGGTGCGCACGCTTGGAGAGGTGATTGCGTTCAACAGCAATTTCACGATCAACGGCCTGCAGGTGGGGCTAAAATATGGCCAGGGGCTCGCCGTCGCCGCCGACTCGCTCGACACCGGCGCGGGCAGCAGCGACACCGCGCGGTACCTGAGCGACCGCGCGAAAGATCTCGACATCGCGAAAACCCGCGGGCTCGACGTGGTGTACAGGGATTTCGATGCGGTGCTCTTCCCGGCCAATCGCGGCGCCAATGCCCCGGCGCGTGCGGGCTATCCGAGCATCGTCGTTCCAGCCGGGTTCGTGGCGAATCCGGCGGTGGCCCCGCCGCCCCTCCTCCCCCCGACGCCTTTCCCTGACGGCTTCTACGCGAAGCCTGCGCCCTATGGCGTGACCTTCTCCGGGCCCGCGTTCAGCGAACCGAAATTGATCGGCTTCGCCTACGCCTTCGAGCAGGCTACGCAACACCGCCGGCCGCCCGAGAGCGCGCCGCCGCTGCCGACCGACGGCCCCGAGGAGTAGCGGACGCAGCGAGTGTAAGAGTTCATTCGTCGCCGCGGTAAAAATCTGTGCGACATCGGGAGTTCGCCATAGCGGCCGGCGCGCCGCGCGCGTACGTTCGAAAGCGTGCGCACAGCGCGGAGGCGTCACATGAGAACGAATATGCGTTTGCTCGTCGCGGGGTTGATCTTGACGACCGCCTGCGTGGCACGCGCGCAGGATCTTGCCAAGCCGATGGTGCTGGTGGCTTCGCCGGACCTGGCGGGGCCTTACAGCCACACGGCGTTGATCGTGGTGCCGATGGGCGACAGGCATATCGGGTTCATTCTCAACCGCGCGACCGAATCCAGGCTTGCGACCCTGTTTCCCGAGCACGCGCCTTCCGCAAAGGTCGCCGACCCGCTCTTTTACGGCGGCCCCGAGGCGGCGGGCGCCGTCTTCGCGCTGCTGCGGCGGGATCCGGGCCAGCCGTCGATCCGCCTGTTCGACGATCTCTTCGTGACCGGCAACGGCAAGAACATCGACCGCATCATCGAGCAGACGCCGAACGACGCACGCTACTTCGCCGGGTTCGTCGGCTGGACGGCGGGCGAGCTCGCGAAGGAGATCGAGGCCGGCTACTGGTACGTGGGCGCCCCGGACGCCGCGCTGGTGTTCCACAAGAACACCGACACGATGTGGGAGGAGCTGGTGACGCGGCTCGGCAACGGGCACGCGGTAGGCAGGGGCCTG
>VBBY01000011.1 GCA_005881595.1 Betaproteobacteria bacterium
GCGGACGGACGGCCCGGGCGGCTGAAATGGCAGCGGCGCGTCGAGCCGGTCTGGAAGCACCTGATGGGCAATTGCCATCTCACGCGCCGCACGGAAGCGGCCATCGCCGCGGCGGGATTCGAGATCGAGCGGATCCAGCGCGAAAGCATCCGCAAGGCGCTGCCCATTGTCAGGCCGAGCATTCGCGGAATAGCGCGAAAGGTCTAGACGTTCACTCTTTGCCCCAACGACTCAACGAGGAGACCATGGAAGATTCCAGCAGGGACTTGCAAAACGACCATCTCAACAGCCTGGTGCCCGATGTCCGCGTCGACCGGCGCGGCTTCGTCGCCGCCTGCCTCGCGGCGGGGTTCGCGGTCACCGCGGAGCCGGTGCTCGCGCAGGCGATCAAGACCTCGATGGAGGGGCTGGACGGAGGCGACATCAAGATCGGCGACATTCCGGCGTACTACGCCGTGCCGAAAACCGGCGGCAAGCGCCCTGTGGTGCTGGTGGTCGCCGAGATCTGGGGGCTGCACGAGCACATCAAGGATGTCGTGCGCCGGGTCGCCAAGGAGGGCTATTTCGCGGTGGCGAACGAACCTTACTTCCGCATCGGCGAGCTGTGGAAGATGGAGGACATCAAGCAAGTGCTGGCCGGCTCGAACCAGCTCGCCGATGAGCAGGCGTTCAAGGACCTCGACGCGGTGGTCGCCTGGGCGAACAAGCAGCCGCGCGCCAATACCGAGAAGCTCGCGATCACCGGCTTCTGCCGCGGCGGGCGCATGGTGTGGATGTACAGCGCGCACCAGAAAAAGCTCGATGCCGGCGTCGCCTGGTACGGCGCTCTCAACTCGACGCCGCCCGCCATGCCGCAGGCGCCGGCCGACGTCGCGGGAAATCTGAATGCGCCGGTGCTGGGGCTCTACGGCGGCGCCGACCAGGGTATTCCGCCCGAGGCGGTTGAGAAGATGCGCGCCGCGCTCAAGGCGGCGGGCAAGGACAAGCAGTCGCAGATCCACGTCTATGAAGGCATGCCGCACGGCTTCAATGCCGACTACCGGCCGAGCTACCGCAAGGAGGCCGCCGAAGACGGCTGGAAGCGCATGCTCGCCTGGTTCAAGAAAAACGGCGTCGCCTAACTTTAATCGGCGTACACCCCGGCCTTCTTGATCAGCGGGCCCCACTTGGCGATCTCGGCCTTGAGGTGCTTGCGCAGCGCCTCGGGCGTGGCCTGGCTCGCCGGCATGGTCTGAGCGCCGAGATCGGCGAAGCGCTTCTTCACCGTGTCGTCCTTGACGGACTCCTGCAGCGCGGCGACGAGCTTGTCGATCACCGGCTTGGGCGTGCCCTTGGGCGCGTACAGGCCGTGCCAGATGCCGACCTCGAAGCCCTTGAGCCCCTGCTCGTCGAGGGTCGGGATTTCCTGCAGGGACGGCACGCGCTTCTTCGAGGTCACGGCGTAGGCTTTCACCTTGCCGCTCCTGATCTGCGAGGTGGTGTTGGTCGTCTGGTCGCACATGAAGTCGACCTGGCCGCCGAGCAGGTCATTCATCGCGGGCGCCGTGCCCTTGTAGGGGATGGTGAGGAAGTCGGTCTGGATGGTGCTCATGAACAGCATGCCGCACAGGTGCGAGGCGGCGCCGATGCCGGCGTTGGCGTAGGTCACCTTGTCCTTGTTCGCCTTGATGTAGCCGAGGAACTCCTTGAAGTCCTTGGCCGGGAAATTGGCGCGCGCGATCAGCGTCATCGGCACGTCGTTGATGAGGCCGATCGGCTCGAAGTCCTCGATCGGATTGAAGCGCAGCTGCCGGTAGAGCCACGGGACGGTCGCCATGCCGATGTGATGGATCAGGATGGTGTAGCCGTCGGGCCTGGAGTTCTTCACCTGCTCGGGCGCGAGGATGCCGCCGGCGCTCGGCCGGTTCTCGACGACGATCGTCTGGCCGAGGGGCTTGCCCATCGCCTGCGCGATGACCCGCGCGACGGTATCGGTCGGCCCGCCCGCCGCATACGGCACGAGCATGGTGATGGCCTTGGCGGGGTACTGCTGCGCCAGCGCGCTTGCGCAGAATGCAATCGCTGCGATCAACGACGTAACGAACGAGATCCGCTTCATCATGGGCTCCGGTGGGGGAGGCGCAATTCTACGAAAGGGCAAGGGTGGCGCGCCCGGCGGGATTCGAACCCACGACCCTTGGCTTCGGAGGCCAATACTCTGATCCGCTGAGCTACGGGCGCTTCGGAGAGGACGCGCAGGATAGCCCGATTTCCTTTCCCCGTCCACGCGTTAGCGCCGCAGCAGCCACAGCAGCAGCGAGACGACGGCGGAGATGATCAGGCAGGTGACGATCGGAAAGTAGAAGTGGAAACCATCGCGCTCGATGTGCACGTCGCCCGGCAGCCGTCCCAGGCCGAGCTTCTCGATCCACGGCCATGCGAGACCGATGACGATGCACAGGACGCCGAAGATGACCAGCCATCGAGCCATGTAAAATCATGCCCTTATCTAATTCGAAACAGACCGACGTCGTGAGCACCCGCGATCCGCATTCGTCCTTCATCAAGACGCCCAAGCAGTTGATCGTGGTGATCGGGCTTTCGTTCGTGGTGCCGATCGTCGGCATTATCCTGCTTGTGCAGCTGGTGGTAAGCCGTCCCGCCCCAGATCCGAACGCGATGACCGACGAGGCGATCGCGAAACGCCTGCAGCCCGTGGGCCGGGTCGAGTTCGGTGGCGCCGGCGCCGCCGCCGGCAGCCGCAGCGGGGAGCAGGTCTACAAAGCGGTCTGCACCAACTGCCACCAGAGCGGCGTCGCCGGCGCGCCGAAGCTCGGCGACAAGGCGGCCTGGGCGCCGCGCATCAAGGAAGGACTGAACGAGCTGGTTGGCGAATCCATCAAGGGTGTCCGCGCGATGCCGCCGCGCGGCGGCGACCCGTCGCTCACCGACGAGGAAGTGGCGCGCGCGGTGGTGTACATGGCCAACCAGTCCGGCGCCAGGTTCAAGCAGCCCGCCGCCTCTTCGCAAAAGGCCGACGGCAAGAAGGTCTACGAGACGACGTGCAGCGCCTGCCACGCGAGCGGCGTCGCCGGCGCGCCGAAGCTCGGCGACAAGGCGGCGTGGGCGCCGCACCTCATGCACGGCACGGATGGCCTGCTGCAGTCGGCGCTGAAAGGCAAGGGCGCGATGCCGCCCAAGGGCGGCAACCCGTCGCTTTCCGACGGCGAAGTGCGCGCCGCGGTCGAGTTCATGGTCACCCAGAGCAAGTAGCCTGGACCTGCTTTTCATCATCGACCCGCTTGATTCGCTCAAGGCGTACAAGGACTCGAGCGTAGCGATGATGCGCGCCGCCCAGGCGCGCGGGCACGGGGTGCATGTCTGCGAGCAGGCCGGCCTGCATTGGGCGAAGAATCGCGTGGCGGCCGGCGCCACGCGGCTGTCGCTGACCGACAACGACGAGGACTGGTACCGCAGGCACGAGTCTCAGATCAGGCCGCTTGCCGAGTTCGGCGCGGTGCTGATGCGCAAGGACCCGCCGTTCGATCTCGAGTACGTGGCTAGTACCTGGCTTCTTTCGGCCGCGGTGCGCGAGGGCGCGCGCGTGTTCAACGCGCCGCAGGCGCTGCGCGAGCACAACGAGAAGTTCGCGATCGCCGAGTTCGCCAGGTTCACGGTGCCCTCCCTCGTCGCGCGCGAGATGCCGAGGCTGCAGGAGTTCATCGACGAGCACAGCGACACGGTGCTCAAGCGCCTCGACGGAATGGGCGGCGCCGGCGTGTTCCGCGTCCGGCACGACGATCCGAACCGCAACGTCATCGTCGAGAGCATCTCCAAGCTCGGCACGCGCAGCGTCATGGCGCAGCGCTACATCCCCGCCATCGCCGAGGGCGACAAGCGCGTGCTGCTCATCGACGGCAAGGTCGTGCCGCACTGCCTCGCGCGCATCCCCCGCCCGGGCGACTCGCGCGGCAACCTCGCCGCCGGCGCCCGCGGCGTGGCGCAGCCGGTCAGCGCGCGCCACCGCGAGATCGCCGGGGCGCTCGGCCCGGTGCTCGCCGGGCGCGGGCTGCTGCTGGTCGGCCTCGACGTGATCGGCGACTGGCTCACCGAGGTGAACGTGACCAGCCCGACCTGCTTCCGCGAGATCCAGGATCAGACCGGGTTCGACGTCTCGGGAATGTTCCTGGGCGCGCTCGAAGCGCGGATCCGATGATCGGCGTCCTGATCGTCACTCACGGAAGCATCGGCGAATCGCTGCTGGCGAGCGCCAAGCAGATCCTCGGCAACGAGCCGCCGCTCACCGCGACGCTCGGCGTTTCACGCAACGACGACCCCGACGACCTGATCCTGCGCGCCAAGCGCCTGCTCAAGCAGCTAGACACCGGCGAGGGCGTGCTGGTGCTCACCGACATCTTCGGCGCCACGCCGGGCAACGTGATCGCGCGCCTGCTCGAGGACGGGCGCATCGAGGGAGTCTCGGGGCTTTCGCTGCCCATGCTGCTGCGCGTGCTCGCCAGCCGCAAGGGCTCGCTGTCCGGGGCGGTGAAGCGCGCGCTCTCGGGCGGCACCGAGGGCGTGGTGCACATGAATGCCGACCGGTGCCTCGATGCCTAGCATCGCCTGCGAGATCGTCAACAAGCTCGGCCTGCACGCGCGCGCGGCGGCGAAGCTCACGCACCTGGCGAGCGGCTACCAGAGCAACATCTGGGTGTCGCGCAGCGGCCGGCGCGTCAACGCCAAGAGCATCATGGGCGTAATGATGCTCGCCGCCGGCCTGGGCGCCAGCGTCACCATCGACGCCGACGGGCCCGACGCGGAGCAGGCGCTGGAGGCGCTGCGCGAGCTGATCGCGGACAAGTTCGGCGAAGGCGAGTGAACTTCATCCTCTCCGGCTCGACGGTATCGGGCGGCATCACCGTCGGCTACGCGCACCTGGTGTCGACGGCGCGGCTCGAGGTCGGGCACTACGAAGTACCGCAGGAGGACCTGGAGAACGAGGTCGCGCGCTTCGACGAAGGCCTGCGCCGCGCGCGCGACGAGCTGGACGCGCTGAAGGCGCACATCGCGCCGGACGCGCCGCCCGAGCTCGAGGCCTTCCTCAACCTGCACCGCATGATCCTCGACGACTCGGCGCTGTCGCGGGCGCCGCGCGAGCTGATCCGCACGCGGCGCTACAACGCCGAGTGGGCGCTGCTGCAGCAGATGGAGAAGCTCACCGAGCGCTTCGACGAGATCAACGACCAGTACCTGCGCGAGCGCAAGGCCGACGTCCAGCAGGCGGTCGAGCGGGTGCTGAAGGCGCTGATGGGCGGGCACGTCCTGCCCGAGCCGGCGCTGTCGCAGGAGCAGCGGCTGATCGTGGTGGCGCACGATCTGTCGCCCGCCGACATGATCCTTTTCAAGCGCCATCACTTCGGCGGCTTCGTCACCGACGTCGGCGGCGTCACCTCGCACACGGCGATCGTCGCGCGCAGCCTCGGCATCCCGGCGATCGTCGGCCTGCACCACGCCTACCAGACCATCAGCGAAGGCGAGCTGCTGATCGTCGACGGCGTGCACGGCGTGCTGATCGTCAATCCCGACCCGCTGGTGCTCGAGGAGTACAAGAGCCTGCAGTCGCAGCTCGGCCTCGAGCGCAAGCGGCTGAAGCTGCTCAAGTCCACGCCCGCCGCGACGCTCGACGGCACCCCGATCGAGCTCTACGCCAACATCGAGCTGCCGCAGGACGTGGCCGAGGCGCTGGAGGCGGGCGCCGAGGGCGTGGGCCTGTTCCGCACCGAGTTCCTGTTCCTCAACCGCAGCGACCTGCCGCGCGAGGACGAGCAGTTCGAGGCTTACCGGCAGGTGGCGCAGGCGATGGCCGGCCGGCCGGTGGTGCTGCGCACGCTCGACATCGGCGCCGACAAGGCGATCCCTGCCGGCGAAGACGGCGCCCGCACCATGCCCAACCCGGCGATGGGGCTGCGCGCCATCCGCTGGTGCCTCGCCGAGCCGCACATGTTCCTCACGCAGCTGCGCGCCATCCTGCGCGCCTCGCACTACGGCAAGGTGCGCATCCTGCTGCCGATGCTCGCGCACCTGCACGAGATCGAGCAGACGCTCGCGCTCCTCCGCCAGGCGAAGCAGCAGCTCGACGAGCGCGGTGTACCGTACGAGCGCGACATCGAGGTCGGCGGCATGATCGAGATCCCGGCCGCGGCGCTCGCGCTGCCGATTCTCATGCGGCGGCTGAATTTCCTGTCGATCGGCACCAACGACCTGATCCAGTACACCCTCGCCATCGACCGCACCGACGACTCGGTGGCGCACCTCTACGACCCGCTGCACCCGGCGGTCCTGACGCTGGTCGCGAACACGATTCAAACTGCGACCAGGGGAGGCGTCCCGGTCGCAGTCTGTGGAGAGATGGCGGGCGACCTGCAGCTCACGCGCCTGCTGCTCGGCCTGGGGCTGCGCAACTTCTCCATGCACCCGTCGCAGCTCCTGCCGATCAAGGAGCGCATCCTGCGCACCAGCCTCGCCGAGGTCCAGACGCACGCGCAGCGCGTGCTGCGCGCCACCGACCCGGCGAAGACGCGCGAGCTGCTCGACGAACTGAACGCGTGAGCGGTCCGCTTCACGGCGTGCGCGTGCTCGATCTCACCACCGTGGTGATGGGTCCTTACGCGACCCAGATCCTCGCCGATTTCGGCGCCGACGTGATCAAGCTCGAGCCGCCCGAGGGCGACGTCATGCGCTACGCCTGGCCGTTCCGCAATCCGGGCATGGGGAGCATCTTCCTCAACACCAACCGCAACAAGCGCTCGCTCGCGCTCGACCTGAAGCAGGCCGCGGCGCGCGAAGCCTGCCTCGCCCTCGCCGCGAAGTCGGACGTGCTGGTCTACAACATCCGGCCGCAGGCCATGGCCCGCCTCAAGCTTTCGTACGAGGAGGTGCGGGCGGTCAACGAAAGAATCATCTATGTGGGTTGCTTCGGCTACAGCCAGCGCGGCCCGTATGCCGCGAGGGCGGCCTACGACGACATGATCCAGGGCGCCGCCGGGATCCCTTGGCTCCTCAAGCGGCAGGGCGCGAGCGAGCCGCGCTATGCGCCGATGATCATCGCCGACCGCTCGGTCGGCCAGCAGGTGGCGAGCGCGGTGAGCGCCGCGCTGTATCACCGCGAAAAGACCGGCAGCGGGCAGCGCGTCGACGTGCCGATGTTCGAGCACCTGCTGCAGCTGGTGCTCGGCGACCACCTGGGCGGCTACACCTTCGAGCCGCAGCACGGCGAGCCCGGCTACCACCGCATCCTCGCCCCGGACCGCCGTCCCTACGAGACGCGCGACGGCTACGTCTGTGCGCTGATCTACAACGACAAGCAGTGGAAGGCGTTTTTCGACATCCTCGGCAAATCGGAGATCTTCTCGCTGCCCGAGTTTTCCACCCAGGAAGCGAGGAGCAAGAACTACAACCGCGCCTATGCCATGGTCGCCGAGGAAATGAAACAGCGCACCACCGCGCAGTGGGTCGAGGCGCTCGGCCGCGCCGACATCCCAGTGCAGCGCATGAACAGCATCGACGACATCGTCGCCGACCCTCATCTTGCGGCGATCGGCTACCTGGGGATCGTGGAGCATCCCACCGAGGGCCGGATCAAGTCCCTGGCGGTGCCCTCGGAATGGTCGCAATCCCAGCCCGAGTACCGGCGCCACGCGCCGCGGCTGGGCGAGCACACGCGGGAGGTGCTGCGCGAAGCGGGCCTGCCGGAGGAGAGAATCGAGTCCCTGCTGCAATCCGGAGCGGCAAAAGAACCTCCGCTATAATTCGCCGCGCGCCGATTTGATGTTCAGCTTGCGGGCGCCTAACAAATGCCGCTAAAGAGACTTACTTGAACGCATCCCCTGATCCGTCGTCCGTCGGCGCCGTAAGCGCGCGGATGGCGCACTTCGACCAGCCGCTGCGGCTGCGCAGCGGCGCCGAGCTGCCCGCCTTCGACATCGCCTACGAGACCTACGGCACGCTGAATGCGGCGCGCTCGAACGCGGTGCTGGTGTGCCACGCGCTCAACGCCTCTCACCATGTCGCCGGGTTTTACGAGAGCGACCCCGGCAACGTGGGGTGGTGGGACAACCTGGTCGGCCCGGGCAAGCCGCTCGACACGCGCCGCTTCTTCGTCGTCGGCTCGAACTATATCGGCAGCTGCTTCGGCTCGACTGGGCCCGCCTCGATCAACCCCGCGAGCGGCAGGCCCTGGGGCGCCGATTTCCCGGTGGTGACGATCGAGGACTGGGTCGAGGCGCAGGCGCGGCTCGCCGACCGTCTCGGCATCGAGCGCTTCGCGGCGGTGATCGGCGGCTCCCTCGGCGCGATGCAGGCGCTGCAGTGGACGCTTTCGTACCCCGAGCGCATCCGCCACTCGATCGTGGTCGCGGCCGCGGCGCGGCTCACGCCGCAGAACATCGCCTTCAACGAGGTCGCACGCCAGGCGATCATGACCGACCCGGATTTCCACGGCGGGCACTACTACGACAAGGGCGTGGTGCCGACGCGGGGGCTGCGCCTCGCGCGCATGCTCGGCCACATCACCTATCTCTCGGGCGAGGCGATGGCGCAGAAATTCGGCCGGCTGCTGCGGCGCGGTACGCCAGGCTTCGACTTCGACATCGACTTCGAGATCGAGTCCTACCTGCGCTACCAGGGCGACAAGTTCTCGACCTACTTCGACGCCAACACCTACCTGCGCATCACCAAGGCGCTCGACTATTACGATCCGGCCGCCGACTACGGCGGCGACCTCACCGCGGCGCTGGCGCGCGCGAAGGCCGCGTTTCTCGTCGTTTCGTTCAATTCCGACTGGCGCTTCCCGCCGCCGCGCTCGCGCGAGATCGTGCGCGCGCTGCTCGACAACCGGCGCATCGTCTCCTATCTGGAGATCGCCGCGCCCGGCGGGCACGACGCGTTCCTGCTCGAGGATCCGCGCTACCACGCCGCGCTGCGCGCCTATTTCGCCAACCTGGAGCTATGACCCCCTCCGGACAGGCGCTGCTTGCCGCGCGCCCCGATTTCGCCGCCATCGCGCAGTGGCTCGAGCGCGGCGCGCGCGTGCTCGACCTCGGCTGCGGCGACGGCGCGCTGCTGCGCTACCTGTGGCAGGCGCGCGCGGCGCCAGGCTACGGCGTGGAGATCGACGACGACAGCGTGATCGCCTGCGTGTCGAACGACGTCAACGTGCTCCAGGTCGACCTGGAGAGCGGGCTGTCGCTGTTCTCGGACCATTCGTTCGACTGCGTGATCCTTTCGCAGACGCTGCAGGCGGTGCGCCATACCGAAGGCGTCCTGCGCGAGATGCTGCGCGTCGGGCGCGAGGCGATCGTCAGCTTTCCGAATTTCGGCCACTGGAGCGCCCGCCTGCAGGTCGCGCTCGGCCGCATGCCGGTGTCCGAGGCGCTGCCCTACGAGTGGTACGAGACGCCGAACGTGCACCATTGCACCGTCGCCGACTTCGAGGACCTGTGCCGCAGCCTGCGCTTCAGGATCCGCGAGCGGCTGGTGCTGCACCATGGCAAGCCGGTGAGGCTGCTTCCCAATTTGCTGGGCAGCCTCGCCGTGTACCGCTGCACCACGCAGTGAACGCCCAGAAAACCGCGCTGCGCACGGTAGCGCTGTTCGAGGCGTTCAAGGGGGCGCTGGTCCTCGCCGCCGGCTGCGGACTGCTGGCTCTTTTTCACGGCGACGCACAGCGCTTTGCCGACGCACTGGTCGGCCGCCTGCACCTCAACCCGGCGAAGAACACCCCGCAGGTGTTCCTGCGGCTGCTGGAGAATATTTCCAATTCCCAGCTCTGGGCGCTGGCCGGGTTCGCCGCGCTTTACGCGAGCCTGCGTTTCATCGAGGCCTATGGCCTGTGGCGCGGCCGGCGCTGGGCCGAGTGGCTCGCGGCGCTGAGCGGCGGCATTTATGTGCCGATCGAGCTCTACGAGCTAGCCCGCCACGTGACCTGGATCAAGATCGGCGCCTTGATTCTGAATGCCGCCGTGGTCGCATACATGTGCTATGCGCTATGGGTTTCCAGGCGGCGGCGACCACCGGCGGCCTGATGCGGGGCGACGCCGTTCTACGCGTCTAATGGGACGAGCCGCTAATAACTATTCTCCGGCCTAACGTAACACTTGAACTCCACCACATTGCCCGAAGGATCGGCGATCATGAAGCTTTGATGCTCGTGAGGCGTTTCGCGAAATCGCACCACAGGACGCACCAAAAACTTGATCCCGAGGCTCTCGACGTGGTCGCGCATTCGTGAGAAATCGTCGTTCTGCAGAAATGTGAGCCCGAAATGCCGCGGATATGCCCGTGGGTTGACTTCAGTCGCACGCCTTTCGAGATGACAGACCAGTTGCAGAACCCCGCCAAAGCTGAATGTGACGCGGTCTTTGAGGATCCGTACCGGCTGCGCACCAAGCACTTCGGAGTACCAGCGAGCAGCCTCCTCGAGCGCGCGGCACGGCACCGCGACGTGCGCGATGTAGCGTCCCGCAATTACCCGGGTGTTGTCCAGCAAGCCGTCGGCGAGCTTGAATTCGGTCATGTCGCAATCAATAGATCCCAACAAGAAAAGCGTATCAGCAACGGCGTGTCCGTAACGCGGTTCTATTTATTCGGATGACAAACGTTAACATCCGCTCTCCCAAGCGATCAAGCTGAGCTAGTGAAAGCAGCGTTCACTGATGATGATGGCGGATTACGCTGCTACGTTGCCCGGGAAGAGGTAGCCGGCGATTTGTCCAGTTCCTCAACGCGAGCGCGCTGCCACCAGAGCATGGCGATGCCCGGCAGCGCGACGAGGAAGGTGAAGAAGAAAAACGCCGTCCAGCCGAAGCTCTCGGCCAGGGCGCCGGCGGCGGGGCCGACGTAGACGCGGCCGAGCGAGGCGAGCGCGGAGAGCAGCGCGTACTGCGTCGCCGAGAAGCGCCGGTCGCACATCGCCATGAGCAGCGCGACGAAGGCCGCGGTGCCCATGCCGCCGCACAGGTTCTCCGCCGCGATCACCGTGATCATCAACGGGTAGCTCTTGCCCGCCGCGGCAAGCAGCATGAAGCCGAGGTTCGTGAACGCCTGCAGAAATCCGAACAGCAATAGCGATTTGAAAAGTCTCAGCCTGGCCATCAGCGCGCCGCCGATCAGCAGGCCGAGGATGGTGGCGCCGACGCCGAGCCACTTGTTGGCCCAGCCGACGTCGGTGAGCGAAAATCCGGCGCCGCGCAGAAGGAACGCGGTGCTCAGCGTCCCGGCGAAGGCATCGCCCAGCTTGTACAGGATGATGACGAGGAGGAGCAGCCAGGCGCCGCGCCTCGAGAAGTACTCGGCGAGCGGCTCGCGCACCGCCTCGGCGAGCGTCTTCGGCGCCCTGGGCGGCGTCGCTGGCTCTGCCGCGGCCCAGGTCGCGGCCACCCCGACGAGCATCAGGGCCGCCATCAGCCAGTACGCCTGCGTCCAGCCGATCCAGTTGTCGACCAGGATGAGCGCGAGGCCCCCCGAAACCAGCATCGCGATGCGGTAGCCGAGCACCGAGACCGCGGCGCCGGCGCCGCGCTCCTCGGCGCCGAGCACATCGGCGCGGTAGGCGTCGAACACGATGTCCTGCGAGGCGGACAGGAACGCCACGGCGAGCGCGAGCGCGGCGAGGAGCAAAGGCGCCTCTTTCGGCGAAACCGTCCCCATGCAGGCGATCGCGGCGAGCAGCGCAGCCTGCGTGGCGAGCAGCCACCCGCGCCGCCTGCCGAGCAGCGGGATGCTGTAGCGGTCCATCAGCGGCGCCCACAGGAACTTGTAGACGTAAGGCTGGCCGACGAGCGTGAACCAGCCGATCGCCTGGAGGTCGATGCCCTCGACCGCCAGCCAAGCCTGCAGCGTGGCGCCGGTGAGCGCGAGCGGCAGGCCCGAGGAGAAGCCCAGCAGAAGAAGAAGAAAGATCCTCTTGCTGCGAAAAACCGAAATCAAGGTGCCTAAAGCAGCCACTCGTAGTCGATCGTCAGCGGCGCGTGGTCGGAAAAGCGCTTCGCCTTGTAGATCGATTCCCTGCGCGCGGCGGCGGCGATCCCGGGGGTGGCGATCTGGTAATCGATGCGCCAGCCGACGTTCTTCGCCCAGGCCTGCCCGCGATTCGACCACCAGGTGTACTGGCCGGGCTTCTGGTTGAGGCGCCTGAAAACATCGACGAAGCCCAGCTCGTCGAACACGCCGGTGAGCCAGGCGCGCTCCTGCGGCAGGAAGCCGGAGTTCTTCTGGTTCGACCTCCAGTTCCTCAGGTCGATCTCCTGGTGCGCTATGTTCCAGTCGCCGCACAGGATGATCTCGCAGCCGCGCTGCCTGAGCTTCATCAGCTGCTTGAGGAAGACCTTGAGGAAGCGGAACTTGGACTTCTGTCGATGCGGCCCTGCCGAACCCGATGGCAGGTACACGGAGACCACCCACAGCCTGCCGAAGCGCGCCTCGACGTAGCGCCCCTCGGCGTCGAACTCGCGGCTCTCGAAGCCGCGCCTGACCTCGTCCGGCGCGCTGCGGCTATACAGGGCGACGCCGCTGTAGCCTTTCTTCTCGGCGAAGGCGTGGCAGGCCGCGAACGCCTTCAGGCCGTGCAGCCTGGCGTCGAGGTCGATCTCCTGGCACTTCATCTCCTGCAGGCACACCACGTCGGCGCGCTGCGCCGCGAGCCAGCGAAACAGGCCCTTCTTCGCCGCCGAGCGGATGCCGTTGACGTTGAGAGTGACGACCCTCAAGACGATGGGAAAGTGGAGACCCCGCCGTGCGCCGCCGACCACTGCGCCGGCGCGTGCAGAAACTTCTCGACTTCGCCGATCTGCGCCGGCTCGAGGTAGCCGCCCTTCTTCACCAGCGCGAGCACGTCCCACCACGTGGCGAGATGATGCAGGCGCACGTTGAGCTCGGCGAGCGTCTTCTTCGACTCGGGGAAGATGTCGTAGTAGAAGTTGACGAACACGTGCTCGACGATCGCGCCCGCCTCGCGCAGCGCCTTGCAGAAATTGATCTTCGAGCGCCCGTCGGTGGTGAGGTCCTCGACCAGCAGCGTGCGCGCGCCCTCGCGGATGTCGCCCTCGATCTGCGCGTTGCGGCCGAAGCCCTTCGGCTTCTTCCTCACGTATTGCATCGGCAGCGCGAGGCGCTCGGCGATCCACGCTGCATACGGGATGCCTGCCGTCTCGCCGCCGGCGACCACGTCGAACTGCTCGAAGCCGACGTCGCGCGCGAGCGTCGCGACGGCGAAGTCAACCAATTGACCCCGGAGGCGCGGATAAAAGATGAGCTTGCGGCAGTCGATGTACACCGGGCTCGCCCAGCCGGAGGTGAAGACGAACGGCCGGTCCTGGAAAAACAGCACCGCCTTCACCTCGAGCAGCATCTTGGCGGTGGTCTCGGCTATGAACGCCTGGTCGGCGAAGTGCATGAGCGGCGCGAATTTTAACAGGTTAGAATCCGCCTACCTCGCGCTCCGTGGAGAAGCATGCGATGGTACGGGAGCTAACAACAATCGCTGCAACGGCGCTGATCATCGCGTCGCTCGCTGCGCACGCTCAATCGACGCCCGGCCAGCTCACCTACCGCTGCGTCGGCAAGGACGGCAAGAAATACTACGGCTCGACGGTGCCCCTGCCGTGCCTCGGCCAGCCGATCGAGCAGCTCAATACTTCCGGCATGGTCGTCAAGCGCATTAACCCGGAGGGCGAGGAGAAAGAGCGTGCGGTGAAGGAAGCCGAGGCGAAGAAAAAGCGCGAGGAGGACGCTGCCCGCCGGGAAGCCGTCCGCCGCAACAGCGCCCTGCTCGCCACCTACACCAGCGCGCAGGACATCGACGAAGCCCGCTCGCGCGCTCTTGCCGACAACCAGAAGGCGGTCAAGGCCGTCGAGCTGCGCATCGAGGCGATCAGGAAGCGCCAGGCGAGCTATGACAAGGAGCTCGAGCTCTACAAGGGCGACAACAAGCCGCCGGCGCGGCTCCAGGATGACATCAGGGACGCGGAAATCGACCTGCAGGCGCAGGAAAACCTGCTCGCGGTAAAGAAGAAGGACGCCGATACCATCAACGCCAAGTACGACCAGGACAAGCAGCGCTACCTGGAGCTCACCGGCCGCAGGTAGCTCAGCCCGAGAGCTTGCGGCGCAGCACCCGGTTGACCTGCTCGGGGTCAGCCTTGCCTTTCGTTGCTTTCATGACCTGCCCTACCAGGGAATTGAAGGCCTTTTCCTTACCCGCGCGGTAGTCCTCTACTTGCTTCGCATTCGAAGCGAGCACATCGTCTACCAATTTTTCAATCAGTGCGGAGTCGCTGATTTGCCTGAGGCCGCGTTTCTCGATTATCTCGTCCGCTCCTCCCTCGCCGGCCCACATGGCGTCGAACACCTCCTTCGCCATCTTGCCCGAGAGGGTGCCGTCGGCGATGCGCTTCAGCAACCCGGCAAGGGACGCAGGGCTTAGCTTCGATTCGCTTACCGGGAGGTCCGCCTCGTTGAGCGCCGCGTTCAGCGCGCCGGTCTGCCAGTTGGCGCACAGCTTCGCATCGACGCCGGCCGCCTTGACCAGCGCCTCGAAATAGCCGGCCGCGGCGCGCGATGCCGTCAGCACGCCAGCGTCGTACGCGGGCAGCGCGTATTGGCGCGCGAAGCGCTCGCGCGTCGCATCCGGCAACTCCGGCATTTCGGTCTCGATTTTCCTGATTTGTTCCTCGCGCAGCACCAACGGCAAAAGATCGGGATCCGGGAAGTAGCGATAGTCGTGAGCGTCCTCCTTCGTGCGCATGGAGCGCGTCTCGTCGCGTTCCGCATCGTAGAGCCGGGTCTCCTGCTCGACTTTGCCGCCTTCCTCGAGCAGCTCGATCTGGCGCCGCGCCTCGAATTCGATCGCGCGCTCCATGAAGCGGAACGAATTGAGGTTCTTGATCTCGCAGCGCGTGCCCAGTTTGTTCTCTCCTGCCCTTTTTACCGAAACGTTCGCGTCGCAACGAAACGAGCCTTCCTGCATGTTCCCGTCGCAGATGCCGATCCACATCACGAGCCCGTGCAACGCGCGCGCGTACGCGACCGCCTCTCTTGCGCCGCGCAGCTCGGGCTCGGAGACGATCTCGAGCAGCGGCGTGCCGGCCCGGTTGAGGTCGACGCCGGTCATGCCGTGGGAGAGCTCGTGCAGCAGCTTGCCGGCGTCTTCCTCCAGGTGGGCGCGCGTGAGCCGCACGCGTCTTTCTTCCCCGTCGACAAAGAACTTCACTTCCCCTCCGGCGACGATCGGCAGCTCGTACTGGCTGATCTGGTAGCCCTTGGGGAGGTCGGGATAGAAATAATTTTTGCGCGCGAAGATCGAGCGGCGGTTGATCTGCCCCTTGACGGCCAGGCCGAAGCGGATCGCATGCTCCACGGCCTTGGCGTTCGCCACCGGCAGCGTGCCCGGCAGCGCGATGTCGACCGCGGAGGCCTGGGTGTTCGGCGGGGCGCCGAACGCGGTCGCGGCGCCCGAGAACATCTTGCTCCGCGTGGCGAGCTGCGCGTGCGTCTCGAGGCCGACGACGATTTCCCAGCCGGTCATAGCGGCGTATCGTTCGGCACCCGCAGGTGCCAGTCGGTCGCCTGCTGATAGCGGTGCGCGATGCCGAGCAGGGCCGCCTCGGAGAAGTAGCTCCCCATCAGCTGCAGCCCGACGGGAAGTCCCTTGCCGTCGAAGCCGCAGGGCACCGAGAGCGCCGGCAGCCCGGCGAGCGGCGCCGGAACGGTGAAGATGTCGCCCAGGTACATCTGCACCGGGTCGTCGCTTTTCGCGCCGAGCTCGAACGCGGTGCCCGGCGAGGTCGGTCCCATGATCACGTCGCAGCGCTCGAACGCCGCGGCGAAGTCGCGCGCGATCAGGCGCCGGATCTTCTGCGCCTGCAGGTAATAAGCGTCGTAATAGCCGTGCGACAGCACGTAGGTGCCGACCAGGATCCTGAGCTTCACCTCGGCGCCGAAGCCCTCGGCGCGCGTGCGGCAATACATGTCGGTGAGATCGCTGTACTCCTTCGCGCGGTGGCCATAGCGCACGCCGTCGAAGCGCGAAAGGTTGGAGGACGCCTCGGCGGGGGCGATGACGTAATACACCGGCACGGCGAGCTTCGTGTGCGGCAGCTCGATCTGCACGCCGCGCGCGCCCTGCGACTCGAACCACCGGGTCGCCTCCTCGACCGCGTTGCGCACGCCGGGGTCGATGCCATCGCCGAAATACTCCCTGGGCAAGCCGATCCGCAGGCCCCGCAGGTCGCGGTTCAACGAGCGGCCATAGTCCTCCTTCGGGCGCTCAAGGCTGGTCGAGTCGCGCGCGTCGAACCCGGCCATGACATTCATCATGGCGGCCAGGTCGGCGGCGCTCTTCGCGAGCGGCCCGCCCTGGTCGAGCGACGAGGCGAACGCGACCATGCCGTAGCGCGACACCACGCCGTACGTCGGCTTGAGGCCGCAGATCCCGGAGAGCGCGGCCGGCTGGCGGATCGAGCCGCCGGTATCGGTGCCGGTCGCGGCCGGCGCCATGCGCGCCGCCACCGCGGCCGCCGCGCCGCCCGAGGAGCCGCCCGGCACAAGGCGGCGTCCCCAGGGATTGCGCACCGGCCCGAAGTGCGAGGTCTCGCTCGAGGAGCCCATCGCGAACTCGTCCATGTTGCACTTGCCGAGCAGCACCGCGCCCGCGCGGTCGAACTGCTCGATGACGTGGGCGTCGTAGGGACTGACGAAGTTGGCGAGCATGCGCGAGCCGCAGGTGGTGAGCAGGTCGCGCGTGCAGAAGATGTCCTTGTGCGCGATCGGGATGCCGGTCAGCGGCCCGGCCTCGCCCTTCGCCCGGCGCGCGTCGGCGCGGCGCGCGTCGGAGAGGCTGCGCGCCGCGTCGACCGTGATGAAGGCATTCAGCTCGCCGTTGAGCTGCGCGATGCGCTCGAGACAGAGTTGCGTCAGCTCGACCGACGAAAGCTTCCTGGCGGCCAGCGCCGCCGAGAGCTCGGAAAGCGTCGCGTTCAGCAAACTACTCGACCACCTTGGGGACGAGGTACAGGCCGTCCTCGACCGCCGGCGCGACAGATTGATAAATCTGCGGCTGGCCGGGCTCGACGACCTGGTCGGGACGCAGCCGCTGCCCGCCGGGCAAGTGGGCCTCGAGGGGGTGCGCCATCGGCTCGATGCCGCTGGTATCCACAGCGCGCATTTCGTCGATCAGGCCAAGCACCCGGTTCAGGCGCTCGAGCGCCGCCTCGGACTCCTCCGGCCGGATGGCGATGCGGGCAAGCCGCGCGATGCGGCGGATTTGGTCGTGGGAAAGCGACATTGCGATCGGAGGGCCCGGGCGGCAAGCTGCGCGCCAAATGGCAGTTAGTACCTTATGACCCCTGCGCCTCCTTAGCGTATCATAGCGGCCATCGACGAAGGGTCTAGGATTGCAAGCCTAAGGCCCGGTTAAGAAACGGAAAAAGGTTTCACCTTGCCCATGTTTGGATTCCTGCGCAGCTACTTCTCGAACGATCTCGCGATCGACCTCGGAACCGCCAACACGCTCATTTACGTGCGCGGCAAGGGGATCGTGCTCGACGAACCGTCGGTGGTGGCGATCCGCCAGGAAGCCGGCCCCAACGGGAAGAAGACGATCCAGGCGGTCGGCAGGGAGGCGAAGCAGATGCTCGGCAAGACTCCGGGCAACATCATCGCCATCCGGCCGATGAAGGACGGCGTCATCGCCGACTTCACCGTCACCGAGCAGATGCTCAAGCAGTTCATCAAGAAAGTGCACGACAACAAGCTGTTCTCGCCCTCGCCGCGCATCATCATCTGCGTGCCCTGCGGCTCGACCCAGGTCGAGCGCCGCGCGATCCGCGAAAGCGCGATCGGCGCCGGCGCCGGCCAGGTGTACCTGATTGAAGAACCGATGGCTGCCGCCATCGGCGCGGATCTCCCGGTGGCAGAGGCCACCGGTTCGATGGTGGTGGACATCGGCGGCGGCACCACGGAAGTCGGCGTAATCTCGCTCGGCGGCATGGTGTACTCCGGGTCGGTGCGCGTCGGCGGCGACAAGTTCGACGAAGCCATCATCAATTACATTCGCCGCAACTACGGCATGCTGATCGGCGAGACCACCGCCGAGCTGATCAAGAAGGAAATCGGCTCGGCCTTCCCGGGCAGCGAAGTGCGCGAGATGGAGGTCAAGGGACGCAATCTCGCCGAGGGCATTCCGCGCAGCTTCACCATTTCGTCGAACGAGATCCTCGAGGCGCTCACCGAGCCGCTGAACCAGATCGTCTCGGCGGTGAAGTCGGCGCTGGAGCAGACGCCCCCCGAGCTCGGCGCGGACATCGCCGAGAAAGGCATGGTGCTCACCGGCGGAGGCGCGCTGCTGCGCGACCTCGACCGGCTGCTGATGGAGGAGACCGGGCTGCCGGTGATCGTGGCCGACGACCCGCTCACCTGCGTCGTGCGCGGCTCGGGCAAGGCGCTCGAGAAGATGGAGCACTTCGGCCCGATCTTCACCAACGACTGAGTGCCGGGGGGATGGAACACAGTCCCCCTCCCTTCTTTAAAAGGGGTCCGGCGCCGCTCGTTCGGCTGTTCTTCTTCGCCTCCCTGTCGCTCGCCCTGCTGGTCCTCGACGCACGCTTCCGCTATACCGAGGCGGTGCGCGGCGCGCTCGCGCTCGTCGTCTATCCCATCCAGCGCATCGCCGTCGCGCCGATCGATTTCCTCGAAGGCGTCGGCGGCTATTTCTCGAGCCAGTCCCAGCTGCTAGACGAGAACGCGGCGCTGCGCGCCCAGGCGCTCGCCAACTCGCAGGACGCGCTTCGCTTCCAGGCGGCGCAGGCCGAGAGCGCGCAGCTGCGGCGCATGCTGGGCGCCGCGGAGAAGCTGGAGGCGCGCGCCATGCCCGCCGAAATCCTCTATGCGGGGCGCGATCCTTATTCACACAAGGTGTTCATCGACCGCGGCGGGCGGCACGGCGTGCGTCCGGGGAGCCCGGTGGCCGACGACAGCGGCGTCGTCGGCCAGGTGACGCGCGTGCATGCGCTGCTTTCCGAAGTGACGCTGCTGACCGACCCGGATCAGGCGATTCCGGTGCAGGTGTTGAGAAACGGCCTGCGCGCGGTGGCGTTCGGCGGCGGCAACTCGGGCATGCTCGAGCTGCGCTTCATGCCGGCCAACGCCGAGATCCAGAACGGCGATCGCCTGGTGACCTCGGGCATCGACGGCACGTACCCGGCCGGCCTGCCGGTCGCCACCGTGGTGGACATCGAACGCGACGCCGAGCACACCTTCGCGCGCGTCATCTGCAGGCCCGCCGCGGGTGTCGACCGCGGCCTCTTCGTGCTGGTGCTGTCCGACGACACCCAGCGTGCGGCGCGCCCTGACGACGTGCAGCCGGGCAAGGGGCGCCGCCTGGACAAGACGCGCCGCGCGCGGATCAAGGAAGCCGCGAGGGAGCCGGCGAAGGCCGAGGCCACCGATGTCGCCAGATAGATCGATCCTGGTTCCGGCGCGCGCGAGCACCATCATCGCCTCGTTCGCCCTGGCGCTGTTCCTCGACTTTCTTCCCTGGCGCGACCTGCGCCTGGTGCCGGATTTCGTCGCGCTCGTGCTCGCCTTCTGGTGCGTGCGCCAGCCGCGGCTCGTCGGCCTGGGCATCGCCTGGGCGCTCGGCCTGGTCAGCGACGCCGGCAACGGCGTGCTGCTCGGCCAGCACGCGCTCGCCTATTCGGTGCTCGCCTTCCTCGCGATCTGGATGTCGCGCCGCATCCTGTGGTTCGGTCCCGGGCAGCAGGCGCTGCACGTCGCCGTGATCCTTCTCGCCGCCCAAGGCGTGGTATTGCTCGTGCGGCTTGCGGCGGGCGATCAGTTCCCCGGCTGGCCGATCGTCGTCGGCCCGCTGGCCGGCGCGGCGCTCTGGCCGATGCTGTCCTGGCTGCTGCTGCTGCCGCAGCGGCGGCCGGAGCGCGAGCAGACGATCTAGCCGTGGGCGCCGCCGAGCTCAGAAACTACGAACGCGAGGTCTACCAGTTCCAGCTGCGCATCGGCATCGCCGGCGTCGCGGTGGTCATCGCCTTCCTGATGCTCGCCGCGCGCTTCGTCTATCTGCAGGTCGTGCAGCACGACATCTACCGCGCCAAGGCCGAGGACAACCGCATCTCGATCGTGCCGGTGCCGCCGAACCGCGGCCTGATCGTCGATCGCAACGGGCTGGTGCTCGCCCGCAACTATTCAGGCTACACGCTGGAGATCTTCCCGCGCCGGACGAGGAGCGTCGAGGGCACGATCGACGAGCTCGCCGAGCTGATCGAGATCACGCCGCGCGACCGCAGATTGTTCAGGAAGCTGGTGGCGGAGACGCGCAACGCCGAGAGCCTGCCGATCCGCACTCGCCTCAGCGACGAAGAAGTGGCCAAGTTTGCCGCGAACCGCTATCGCTTCGAGGGCGTGGAGATCAAGGGGCGGCTGTTCCGCCAGTATCCCTACGGCGAGGTCGCCTCGCACGCCCTCGGCTACATGGGCCGCATCGACCAGGCCGACCAGGCGCGCCTCGAGGAGGACGGCATCGACGCGAATTACCGCGGCACCGATTACATCGGCAAGGCGGGGGTCGAGGCGAGCTACCAGCACGAGCTGCACGGCACTACCGGCTTCGAGCACGTCGAGATCGATGCCGCGGGGCGCGGCATCCGCACGCTGTCGCGCACGCCCTCGCAGCCGGGCAATAACGTCGCGCTCACGCTCGACATGACGCTGCAGCGGGTCGCCGAGAATGCGTTCGGCGAGCGCCGCGGCGCGCTGGTGGCGATCGAGCCGGAGAGCGGCGGCGTGCTTGCCTTCGTCTCGAAGCCGGGGTTCGACCCGAACCTGTTCGTCGACGGTATCGATCCGCAGAACTGGGCCGAGCTCAACAACTCCATCGACAAGCCCCTCAACAACCGCGCCATTGCCGGCATGTACCCGCCGGGCTCGACCTTCAAGCCGTTCATGGCGCTGGCCGCGCTCGAGCTCGGCAAGCGCACGCCGCGCAGCACGATCCACGACCCGGGCTACTTCGACTTCGGCGGCCGGCGCTTCCGCGACTCCAGGCCCGGCGGCAACGGCGTGGTCGACCTCTACAAGTCGATCGTCATGTCCTCGGACACCTACTACTACCAGGTGGCGAACGACCTCGGGATCGACGCCATCGCCGGCTTCATGAAGCATTTCGGCTTCGGCGAGCGCACCGGCATCGACCTGCAGGGCGAGGCCAGCGGCGTGCTGCCCTCGCCCGAATGGAAGATGAAGCGCTTCAAGCGCCCCGAGCAGCAGAAGTGGTACGCCGGCGAGACCATCTCGATCGGCATCGGCCAGGGCTACAACGCGTACACGCCGATCCAGCTCGCGCAGGCGATGGCCACCCTCGCCGACGGCGGCGCGATGTACCGCCCGCATCTCATCGCCTACGTCGATGACCCGCGCACCGGCGAGCGCCGCCCCGTAGAGCCCGAGCTGGTGCACAGGGTGCCGGTGCGCCGCGATCACCTCGAGTTCGTGAAGCGCGCGCTGGCGGGAGTGAACAAGGAAGGCACGGCGGCGCGCTCCTTCGCCAACGCGCCCTACACCAGCGGCGGCAAGACCGGCACCGCGCAGCTCATCGGCATCAAGCAGAACGAGAAATACGAGGAGTCGAAGGTCGCCGAGCGCCTGCGCGACCACTCGCTGTTCATCGCCTTCGCGCCGCTCGAGAATCCCAAGATCGCGCTGTCGGTGGTCGTCGAGAACGGCGGCTTCGGCGCGCGCGCTGCCGCGCCGATCGCGCGCACGGTGCTCGATTACTACCTGCTCGGCAAGCTGCCGCAGGGGATGCAGCAGCCGACGCCCGAGGACGAGACCGACGAGGAGGGCGACTGATGGAGCTGGCGCGGCTCCCGCTTCGTCGCCTCGCCTCCCGGCTGACCGAGGGCATCGACAGCACCCTGCTGGTGCTGATCGTGTCGCTGTCGATGCTCGGGCTCGCCGCGCTGTTTTCGGCGTCCTACGAGAACCCGGCGCGCGTCGTGAACCAGTTCGTCAGCCTCGGCGTCGCGCTGGTCGCGATGTGGATCGTGGCGCAGGTGCCGCCGCAGACGCTGATGCGCTTCGCGCTGCCGGCGTACGTGATCGGGCTGGTGCTGCTGCTCGCGGTCGCGCTCGCCGGCGACGTGGTGAACGGCGCGCGCCGCTGGCTGCACATCGGCGTGACGCGCTTCCAGCCCTCCGAGATGATGAAGCTCGCCGTGCCGATGATGCTGGCGTGGTATTTCCACCGCAGGGAATCCGGCCTGAGGCTGAGCGACTTCGCGGTCGGCGCGCTGATCCTCATCGTGCCGGTCGCCTTCATCGTCCGCCAGCCCGACCTCGGCACGGCCGCTCTCGTCGCCGCCGCGGGCTTCTATGTCCTGTTCTTCGCCGGCCTCAGCTGGAAAGTGCTCGGCGCCGTCGTCGGCCTGCTCGCCGCAAGCGTGTTCCCGCTGTGGGGGATGCTGCACGACTACCAGCGAAAACGCATCCTGACGCTGCTCGATCCGACGCAGGATCCGCTGGGCGCCGGCTACCACATCATCCAGTCGACGATCGCGGTGGGCTCGGGCGGCATCTCGGGCAAGGGCTGGCTGAACGGCACGCAGGCTCACCTCGAATTCATCCCGGAGCGCCATACCGACTTCATCCTTGCGGTGTACTCCGAGGAATTCGGTCTCATCGGCAACGGCGTGCTGCTGGTCCTTTATGCGCTGCTCGTCGCGCGCGGCCTGATGATCGCCGCCAACGCGGCGACGGTGTTCGCCCGGCTCCTCGCCGTAGCCATCGCCCTGATGTTCTTCACCTACGCGTTCGTCAACATGGGGATGGTGTCTGGGATCCTTCCGGTGGTCGGCGTGCCGCTGCCGTTTCTCTCCTATGGCGGCACGGCGTTGCTCACGCTGTTCATCGGCGCCGGCATCCTCATGAGCGTCCAACGGCATCGGAAGCTCGTCCAGACCTGATTTGCCGCGAAGCAGCAATTTTTGAAAGCTCATGCCGCATCGTGAAATGATGGTTCCTTAAGCTACTGTAAACGCTTGTTTTGTTACACGCTCTATAGGCTAAGCGGCGTGTTGCTCCGCGCCATGCGTATGCGCACACTTCGGTTCATCACTCTTGGACCGGAGGCGCCGTGGATCAACGACAAGAACAAATCGAGCAGCTCGAGCAGGACTGGACCAGCAACCCGCGCTGGAAGGCAGTGAAGCGCGGCTACAGCGCGAAAGACGTAGTGCGGCTGCGCGGCAGCGTGCACGTCGAGCACAGCCTTGCGAAGCGCGGCGCAGAAAAGCTCTGGCGCATGACGCAGGAGCGGCCGTTCGTGAATTCCCTCGGCGCCCTGACCGGCAATCAGGCGGTGCAGCAGGTAAAGGCGGGCGTGCCGGCGATCTATCTCTCGGGCTGGCAGGTCGCGGCCGATGCCAACGACTCGCTGCAGACGTATCCCGACCAGTCGCTGTACGCCGCCTCTTCCGTGCCGACCGTGGTGAAGCGCATCAACAATGCGCTCGCGCGCGCCGACCAGATCCAGTGGATGGAAGGCTCCGGCGAGGTGGATTATTACGCGCCGATCGTCGCCGACGCCGAGGCCGGCTTCGGCGGCGTGCTCAACGCTTATGAGCTGATGCGCGCGATGATCGACGCCGGCGCCGCCGGCGTGCACTTCGAGGACCAGCTCGCGTCCGTGAAGAAATGCGGCCACATGGGCGGCAAGGTGCTGGTGCCGACGCGCGAAGCGGTGCACAAGCTGATCGCGGCGCGGCTGGCGGCGGACGTCGCCGGCGTGCCGACCCTGCTGCTTGCGCGCACCGACGCGGAGGCGGCAAACCTGGTCACTTCGGATATCGACGAGAACGACAAGCCCTTCCTCACCGGCGAGCGCACGGCGGAAGGCTTCTACCGCGTGAGGAACGGCATCGAGCAGGCGATTGCGCGCGGCGTCGCCTACGCGGAATACGCCGACATGGTGTGGTGCGAGACCGGCACGCCGGATCTCGACTTCGCCAGGAAATTCTCGGAAGCCGTTCGCGAAAAGTTTCCGCAGAAAATGCTGGCCTACAACTGCTCGCCGTCCTTCAACTGGAAGCGCAACCTCGACGACGCCAGCATCGCGAAATTCCAGCGCGAGCTGGGCGCGATGGGCTACAAGTTCCAGTTCATCACCCTGGCCGGGTTCCATTCGCTCAACTACTCGATGTTCGAGCTGGCCTACGGCTACGCGCGCAACAACATGAGCGCCTTCGTCGAGCTGCAGCAGAGGGAATTCGCCGCCGCCGAGAAGGGCTTTACCGCGGTGAAGCACCAGCGCGAGGTCGGCACCAGCTACTTCGACGAGATCACGCAGGTGGTCACCGCAGGCACGGCATCGACCACGGCGCTGCACGGCTCTACGGAGGACGAGCAATTCTTCGACGACAAGAAGAAAGCGAAGCTGGCCGCCGTGTGAGCGCGAGCGCCAAGGTCATCCCGGTTCACGAGAGGCGCGCGTACCTCCCGCGGGACGTTGCCCGCGCGGTTCTCGAAGGCTTCGACAAGCACTACCGCCTGTTCCGCGACGCCTCGGTGCGGGCCCGCGCGCTGTTCGAGCGCGCCGCCTGGGCGCAGATGCGCGAGCTCGCGCGCGAGCGCATCCAGATGTACGACCAGCGGGTGCAGGAGGCGGTCGAGGCCCTGCTCGACCGCTATCCGGAGGCCGAGCTCGACGAGTCGCTCTGGCCGGCGATCAAGCTCGCCTACATCGGCCTGCTGCACGACCACAGCCAGCCTGAGTGCGCCGAGACCTTCTACAACTCCGTCGCCTGCCAGGTGCTCCACCGGCGGCACTACCACAACGAGTTCATCTTCTGGCGCCCGGCGGTCGCCACCGAGCACCTGGAAGGCGAAGCGCCGACTTACCGCTGCTACTATCCTTTGCGCACCGGCCTGCGCGCGACGCTGCGCGAGATCGTCGCCGGCTGCGGCCTCGCGAATCCCTGGGAAGACCTGCGCCGCGACTTGCTATCCGTAGCGCGCGCGCTGCGGGCGCATTTCCCGCGCCCGGTCCGCGTCCGCCCGGACCTGCAGGTCCAGGTGCTGGGGTCGCTCCTCTTCCGCAACAAGGCGGCCTACATCGTCGGCCGGATCATCAACGGGCAGCGCGAGCTGCCTTTCGCCGTGCCGATTCTGCAGAACGAGCGCGGCGAGCTGTACCTGGACGCGCTGCTGGCCGGGGAAAGCCAGCTCCTGGTGCTGTTCTCGTTCGCGCGCGCCTACTTCTTCGTCGACATGGAAGTGCCCGCGGCCTGCGTGTCGTTCCTGCGCTGGCTGATGCCGAAGAAGCCGCGCGCCGAGATCTACATGGCGGTCGGGCTCGCCAAGCAGGGCAAGACCCTCTTTTACCGCGATCTCCACTACCACCTCAGGCACTCGAGCGACCGCTTCGTCGTCGCCCCCGGCATCAAGGGGCTGGTGATGCTGGTGTTCACGCTGCCCTCGTTCCCGTACGTGTTCAAGGTGATCCGCGACCGGTTCGCGCCGCCGAAGGACATCGACCGCCAGACGGTGAAGGACAAGTACCTGCTGGTCAAGCTGCACGATCGGGTCGGGCGCATGGCCGATACGCTCGAGTACTCGCTCGTCGCGCTGCCGCTCGAGCGCTTCGAGCCGGCGCTGGTCGAGGAACTTAAGCGCGAGATCGGCTCGCAGCTCGAGTTCGACGGCGACAAGCTGGTGATCGGCCATGTCTACATCGAGCGGCGCATGCGGCCGCTCAACCTGCATGTCGAGGAGCTGCGCCGCGACGGCGACCGGGCGCGGCTGCGCCGGACGCTGCGCGACTACGGCGACGCGATCAAGGAGCTCGCCGGCGCAGGCATCTTTCCCGGCGACATGCTGCTCAAGAACTTCGGCGTCACCCGGCACGAGCGCATCGTGTTCTACGACTACGACGAGATCGCGCCCATGACCGACGTGATCTTTCGGCGCATACCGCCGCCGCGCGACTACGAAGACGAGATCGCGGCGGAGCCTTACTGGTCGATGGGCCCGGGCGACGTGTTTCCGGAGCAGTTCGAGCCCTTCCTGGTGGGCGACCCGGGCGCGCGCGAGATCTTCTACGAGTACCACCGCGACCTGCTCGATCCATCTTTTTGGCTGGGCAAGCAGGAGCGCGTGCGCGCCGGCCTGCAGGACGACGTCTTTCCCTACCCCGAGGAAATCCGCTTTCCTAGGGCATCGGCCGGTTCTCCGAGAGATTGAGCCAGCCCTTGACAATGCGGTAGATGATCCAGATCGCGTCGGCCGCGAGAATGAACCAGCCGACGATCAAGACAAACAGGATCACACCGGGCACTGCCCACAGCAGCCCGAACCAGAACGTGCGGATCTGCCAGCGGAAGTGCGACTCGAGCCACGTGCCGGTGACGTCCTCACGCTTGACGTAGTTGATGATCACCGCGACGATCCAGACGACGGGAGGCAGGAGGAATCCCGCGCCCTGCAACGCGTAGACCAGCATGGTGAGCGTCTTCAGCCGGTCGGTGGCTTCCATTCGCTCACCCCCTCGATGACGACCCGTTTGCGGCGCGACTTGAGCCCGGAGGCGATGCGCACGCTGCGGCGTGGCACGCCAAAATAAGACGCAAGAAACTCCACCAGCGCGGCGTTCGCCTTGCCCTCCACGGCGGCCGCAGCAAGCCTGATCCTGATGCGCTCGCCGTGCCAGCCCGCGAACTCGGAGCGCGACGCGCCAGGCTGGACGTGCAGCTCAAGGATCAAAGGCCGGCGGCGGCGAGGCGCAGGCTGCCGATCGGAATCAGCAGCACCTGCAGGATGACCAGGACGATCAGCGGAGTCAGATCGACGCTTCCCACCGGCGGCACGAAGCGGCGCAGCGGGCGCAGGAACGGCCGCATGATCGCATCGAACACCGGGGCCAGCGGCGCGTAGGGATTCACCCACGACAGCACCGCCTGGACGATCACCGCGAACACCAGGATGTAGACGCCGAAGCGCACCAGATCCACCAGCGCCACCGCGAGAATGGCAAGCGTGCTCGGCTGAGCGCCGACGATCGCGGCCTGCAGCCAGATGCCGAGCGCCTGCAGGATCCAGGCGAGGAGCAGCGTCGCCCAGTCCGTTCGCGCCACGCCCGGAACCAGGCGGCGCGCCGGCACGACGATCCAGCTGGTCGTGGCGAGGAGGAATTCGCCCACCGGGTTGCGGAACCCGACGCGCAGCCATTGCAGAAGAAAGCGCGCGAGCAGCAGGAACACGATGAAGGTGACGACGGTATCGACCAGGAAGGTCGCGATCTGGCCGAACATTCAGCCCTTCCCCAGTTCCGCGCCGATGTCGGCGCCGCGGCGGCTTGCCGCCTCGAGCGCGCGCGCGAAGCGCTGCGCCAGCTGCTCCTCGTCGAACACCTTGAGCGCGGCTTCGGTGGTGCCGCCCTTGGAGGTCACGTTCCTTCTCAGCTCGGCCGGCGACTCTTCGCTTCCCGCCGCCAGCCTGGCAGCACCCAGCACGGTGTGCAAGGCCAGCTTCGACGCTGCATCGGCCGGTATTCCCATTTTCCTGGCCGATTCGGCCAGCTGCTCGATGAACCAGAAAACATAGGCCGGTCCGCTGCCGGAAACGGCCGTCACCGGGTCGAGCAGGCGCTCTTCGGTGAGCCAGACGACTTCGCCCACCGCGCCTAGAATGGTCTGCGTTCTGTTTCTTTCGTCCTGGCTCACCTCCGGTAGCGCGTACAGGCCGCTGATCCCGGCGCCGATCAGCGCCGGCGTATTCGGCATGCAGCGCACGAGCTTGCGGTGGCCGCCGAGCCAGCGCGAAAGCGCCTCGAGCCGCACCCCGGCAGCGATGCTGACCACGAGCTTGCCGCGCACCGAGCCGGCGAGCGCCGCAGCCGCCGGGCGCAGGTCCTGCGGCTTCACCGCGAGCACCAGCGTGTCGGCCTTCTGCGTAGCCGCGTCGGGCGCGGTGCTCGCGCGCACGCCGTGCCGCGCGGCGAGCCTCTCGCGTGCCGCGGGGCTCACCTCGATCACGGAGATCCAGCTCGCGTCGACGCCTTTCTTGAGCAGCCCGCCGATCAGCGCGCTCGCCATGTTGCCGCCGCCGAGGAAAGCGATCCTCATGCCGCGCTTGTTTCCTTCCTGCGGGCGCCGAAAATCGCGCTGCCGATGCGCACCAGCGTTGCGCCCTCGGCGATGGCCGACTCCATGTCGTCCGACATGCCCATCGACAGGCTGTCGAAGCCGAACTCGCCCTTGAGATTTTCGAAAGCGGCTTTCACCGTTCTGAAGCGCATTCTCTGCAAGGCGACGTCCGCGGTGGGCTCGGGCACGGCCATCAGGCCGCGCAGGTGCAGGCGCGGCAGCGGGGCGATGGCGCGCGCGAGCGCTGCAATGGCTTCGACAGCGACACCGCTCTTCGTCGCTTCGCCTGACACATTGACCTGAATCAGCACGTTGAGCGGCGGCAGGCCGGCGGGACGCTGCTCGGAGAGCCGGCGCGCGATCTTCTCGCGCTCGAGCGTATGCACCCAGGCAAAGCGCTCGGCGGCGATGCGCGTCTTGTTGCTCTGCAGTGGACCGATCAAGTGCCATTCGAGCCCAGGCAGCGCGTCCACCTTCTCGAGCGCTTCCTGCACATAGTTCTCGCCGAAGGCCTGATGGCCCGCGGCGCGCGCTTCCTCGATGCGCGCCACCGGCTGGCTCTTCGACACCGCCAACAATGTCACAGAAACGGGGTCGCGGCCGGCGGCTCGCGCGGCGCGTGCGATGCGTGCTGTTACAACTTGCAGGTTGTCGGATATTGTTGCCATAATCCCCTGAAATACCGCGGGAATTTCTCGCGCCGCAGGAGGATTGTAATGGATCTCACCGAGCTGCTCGCCTTCGTGGTCAAGAACAAGGCATCGGACCTGCATCTGTCCGCCGGGCTGCCGCCGATGATCCGCGTGCATGGCGACGTGCGGCGCATCAACGTGCCGCCGATGGAGCACAAGGAAGTGCACGCGATGATCTACGACATCATGAGCGACGGGCAGCGCAAGTTCTACGAGGAAAACCTCGAGTGCGACTTCTCGTTCGCGGTGCCGAACCTGGCGCGCTTCCGCGTCAACGCGTTCGTGCAGCAGCGCGGCGCCGCGGCGGTGATGCGGACCATCCCGTCGAAGATCCTGTCGCTCGAGGACCTGAAGGCGCCGAAGATCTTCGCCGAGATCGCCGACCAGCCGCGCGGCATCGTGCTGGTCACCGGGCCGACCGGGTCGGGCAAATCGACCACGCTGGCGGCGATGGTGAACCACGTCAACGAGAACGAGCACGGCCACATCCTCACCATCGAGGACCCGATCGAGTTCGTGCACGAGTCGAAAAAGTGCCTGATCAACCAGCGCGAGGTCGGCCCGCACACCCTGTCGTTCGCGAACGCGCTGCGCAGTGCGCTGCGCGAGGACCCGGACGTGATCCTGGTGGGCGAGATGCGCGACCTGGAGACGATCCGCCTGGCGCTCACCGGCGCCGAGACCGGCCACCTGGTGTTCGGCACCCTGCACACCTCGTCGGCGGCCAAGACCATCGACCGCATCGTCGACGTGTTCCCGGCGGCGGAAAAGGAGATGGTGCGCGCGATGCTCTCGGAGTCGATCCGCGCCGTGATCTCGCAGACGCTTCTCAAGACCAAGGACGGAGCCGGGCGCTGCGCCGCGCACGAGATCATGATCGGCACGCCGGCGATCCGCAACCTGATCCGCGAGAACAAGATCGCGCAGATGTACTCGGCGATCCAGACCGGCCGGCAGATCGGCATGCAGACCCTCGATCAGAACCTGCTCGAGCTGGTGCAGCGCAACGTGATCGCCATGGCGGAGGCACGCAGCAGGGCGGCAAACAAGGACAACTTCGCGGGGTAAAACATGGAACGCGAACAGGCAACCAAATTCATCTACGACCTGCTGCGGGCGCTGGTCGGCAAAAGGGGCTCGGACCTGTTCATCACCGCGGGCTATCCGCCGGCGATGAAGATCGACGGCAGGATGACCCCGGTGTCGCAGCAGCCGCTCACCTCGCAGCACACCGCGATGCTGGTGCGCGCGGTGATGAACGACCGGCAGGCCGCCGAGTTCGAGGCGAAGAAGGAGTGCAACTTCGCCATCGCCCCGGCGAGCATCGGCCGCTTCCGCGTCAACTGCTTCGTGCAGATGGGCTGCGTCGGCATGGTGCTGCGGGTGATCACTACCACCATCCCGAACTTCGACGACCTGAAGCTGCCGCCGATAATGAAAGAGGTCGCGATGACCAAGCGCGGCCTGGTGATCTTCG
>VBBY01000129.1 GCA_005881595.1 Betaproteobacteria bacterium
GCTCCATCGTGAAGCGCTCGCCGCCGCGGATGCCGCCGAGCGCGGCAAGCGTGCCGCAGAACATCGCGTAACCAGTTTTCAAAGGATAACGACTCATCAAATCCTCGGGGGAGCGGATGGCGGTGACCGGGCCCTCCTGGTAGAGCTTGCCGTCGGTCCAGGAGCGCAGCACCAGGCGCTCCCAGTGCGGCTTGACCTCGTCGTAGCGCCACGATTCACGCGACACGGGCTTGGCGCAGAGCTGCTTGGAGAGCGATACACCGATGGTTTCCGCTTTGCGGTCCGTGTGGTCCGAACCCAGGGCCACGCGCAATTCACTTCCCTGAAGAAGAACGAACTCGACTTCGCCGCTGGTATCGGGACCGGAGACCTGAATCGCGCTTTCATGCGTAAAGAGATTCGCTGAAACGCGGTAGAAGATCGGCGTCGTCTTCGGCGGCTTGACGCCGAGCTCCTCGAGCTCGCGGATGTGCTTGCGCAGCGAGCGCTCGTCGCGGCCGGTCCAGCCGGCGATGACAAGTTCCCTGATTTCCACTACGCAGCCTTGCGGACGTTATCGATTTCAGGAATATCGTAGCCGGCCATCAGGTCGTCGACCACTTTGTGGAACTGCGCCCACGGCGCCTCACGGAAGCTGTGGTTGCGCACGATGAACGAGGCGCCGGCGTAGAACTTCTCGTACTGCTGGTGCCGCCCGGCAAACTCCGAGCCGATCAGGTCCCAGGCGAGCTTGTAGAGCTTCATGCGCTCCACCGCGGCGAGCTGCGGCGTCTGCCAGTAGGTTTCGAACTGCTGCCTGAGAGCCGGGTCGTGCATCACCGTGATGTCGGCCGGCATCTGGAAGATGCCGCCGCCGCACAGCTCGCGCAGCGCGTCGATGATCTGCGAGTGGCTCTCGGTGCACCAGTTGAGCGCCGCGTACATGTAGCGCCGGTTGAAGGTCTTGAAGCCTTCGGGCCAGTCCTCGGCGTCCTGGAGCTGCCCGGCGATCATCGCGCCGAGCGCCGCCTCGAGCGCGGCGAAGCGTCCCAGGACTTCGCGCACCGCGGGCACTTCGCTCGCGCCGGAAGCCTGCGCGATCTTGCTCGCCAGCCCGACGATCAGCTCCATCTTCGAGTGGAAGCGCACGTTCGACTGGTGGTTGCCGTAGCAATGCCCCGGCGTCTTGATGTAGATCTCGCGCGCGAGCACCGCGTCCATGTGCACGAACACCTTCTCCCAGGGCACGCTTACGTTCTCGCACATCACCATCGAGTCGGTCTCGTCGAAGCGCCAGGCGAGCGGGTTCTCGAACTCGCACGGCGCGTGGCGCTCGAAGGGCTTTCTCGACCACAGCGCCACCCCGGGCGAGTTCACCGGGATCGCGCAGGTGATCGACTCGGCGAGCTGGTTCGGCGCGAGCGGGATCAGGTTGCCGATCCAGATCTCGTTGGCGAAGACCGCGCCGGTGGCGAGCATCTTCATTCCCGAGATGACGACGCCGGCGTCGTCCTCGCGCACCACGCGCAGCGTCGGGACCGGGAGGTTCTGCTTCTGGTAGAACTCGGGGTTGCGCGCCGCCTGCGGCGGGATGACCGCGTAGACCCCGTAGACATCCTCGCGGCGCATATGCTCATAGTAATTCAATAAATTCTTTTCGAACTCACCGAATACCGCGGCATTCATCGCCATGCCGGTGACGAAGCTCGAGACGTGATCCGGCGAGCGTCCGAGCAGCCCGTGGCTCATGTCGGCGATGGCGCGATGCAGCTGCGTGCGCTTGAGGAGGTCTTCCCGGGTCTTCGCCCGCAGGAAGTAGGCGCTGTACCTCTCCTTGCCCTCCTTGAAGCTGAAACGCGGGTCCGCCGCCTTCATGTCGTAGATCCCGGCGATCGAGCGCGCGCCGTTCCTGAAGGCCGGGTGCGTCGTTACATCGTCTACTTTCTCGGAGCCAATATAGACAACCCGGCCATCGCGAAGAGACTGCAGATGCTCATTTCCGGTCTTTAGCATGGTAGTAGTGGATCTCGTGAAGAATGCACCCGCCTCGGGATGTGAACGGACCGTGGTGCACGCCGGGCGGCCTGCAGGCATAGGTGGGTGCGAAGCACTGCTTGCCGCCCTTGCCCTGCCTGTCGTTGCCCACCACGAGGTCGCCCTGCACGACATAGACCTCTTCCCAGTGGTCGTGCACGAACGGCTCGGTGGAAAAAGCGTCGGGCTCGATCTTCAGCAGCCGGGTGCGGCTGCCGAGCTTGTTGACCTCGTCGAGGTCCGAGGCGAGGATCTTCTGGTAGAAGCCCGGCGGGTAGCCCGGCGGCCGTTCCCAGCCGGTGTTGACATCGACCTTCACGAACTCGAGATGCTGTTTGGGTTTCATTTCCCCTTCCTCCAGACTTCTTCGGTTGCCATGGCCTGGTGCGTCACCGTCCCCTCGTACGTCATGAAGCGCTTGAAGTCCTCTCTCGCCGCCGCCCGCTCGGGCGACGCGAAAGCCCGGTTCATCGCCTCCTCGCTGTCGAATTCGAGCTGCGCCATCAGCACCGCCCTGCCCCGGTTCACGGGAAACGGGTCTTTCCAGTCGACCGGCGTATGGATCACCATGCGCCGCAAGCCGGGCCACGAGGTCACGGCCGGCACGTGGACCTTCCTGTAGCGCTCGAGAAAGCCCTTCAGGTCGGCCACGGCGATGTCATAGCGCACGAAATAGGAAACGCTCACGCGGCCTGCGCCTCGTGCAGCAGGAATTCGAGCATCGCCACCGCGCGATCGCCGCTTGCAACCAGGTCGCGCGCCAGCGCACGCAGCTGGCGAAAGCGCCTGGCATCCAGGCGCTCGAACAGCACGTCATTGATGCGCCGCTGGTGAGGAGCCAGCCTTTCCAAAAGATGCAGACTTCTGGAAGTGTTCTTCAGCAACACCCGGCGGCCATCGGTCGGATCCGAGGCTTTCTGCAGAATCCCGCGCTCCGCAAGCTTGTTCGCCTCGATGGTGATGAATGCGCCCGAGCGGTGCAGCCGCTCCGCGACCTCGCCGATCGACAGGCCGTCGGCACGGCTCACGAGCATCAGGATCTCGTACTGCACCCCCGAGATGCCGACGATGGCGGCGAAGGCGTCGCGGCAGGCGTCGAGCCGGTGGCCGTAGGCGATGAGGTCGTGGATCAGGCCGCGGAACTCGCCGTCCGACCCGTCCACCAGCAGCGCCGGGCGCGAAATGGTGCGCGGCGGGGCGCCGCGCCGTCTGGTTCTGGCCATTGACCGCGGCATTCTCGTCCCCGACAATTACCTTTGTCAATTAGCTTTCTCATTAACCCATAGCATGAAGCTGAAGCCGGCCGAGCTCTCCGCAGCGCTGGGCCTCCTCGAGCAGGGAGACTGGAAGGCGGCGCACGCGATAGTGCAGAAGGACGAGGAGTCTCCCCTCGCCTGCTGGGCGCATGGCATAGTTCACCTCATGGAAGGCGATGTCGCGAATGCTCGCTACTGGTACCGCGAAGCAGGACGCGCTTTCCCGAAAAACATTTCGATCCCGGACGAAATCAAGATCCTGAAGGAAAGCCTGTGACTAAGCCCCTGTTGTTGCTGATTGCTATGCTCACCGCAGCCGCGCCGGCCTGGGGCGAGAAGCATGTCCAGTCGACCCTCGACAGCCAGCTCGTCCTGGCGTTCAGGGCCAACCCGGCGGAGGTGCAGAGGTGGCTGCCCGTGCCCTGGGTGATCGACCCGGTGGCGAGCGGGCCGTCGAAGAACGCCAACGTCATCCTGACCTTCCTCGAGCGCTCGCTCGACCAGGACGCCGAGGGCAAGCCCGCCGAGATCGCGACGTATCGAAACGTCGTCGTGGGGATTCCGGCCCGCAATCCGCAGACCGATGAATCCGGGCCGGTGCTCGTCCGCATCTTTACTACGGCCAGCGCGCCCGGGTTTTACAAGACCGGGGTGCGGGCGGCGATAGAGCGCGAGATCGCCGCGAAGGGCGCGGGTAACGATCCGGGCGTGGCCAGCGAGAGCTGGGAGCTGAAGGACGCCAAAGGCGCGACCTTGACGCTGCAGATCCGTTACGACCGCAGCGTGCCGGTGCGCGCCAAGACCGAGGCCAGGCCGAGGTCGGGCCTCGATCCTGCCCTCTGGCGCATTTACCGCATCGAGCAGAGCGTCGACGTGGTAAAGAGCGTCCCTGAAGGCGTCGACCGGATGAGGAACCTGCGCTTCAGGAACAATGTCGCCGAGCTCGACAAGCTGCTCGACGGGAAAGAGCAGCTGATCAGCGTCATCTCGATCCCCTGGTACGCGAGGCAGACTTTCCTGCCCGACTAGGGGACGATCCCGGGCTCCAGCAGATAGCAGTATGCCGCCACGTCGCGCGGCCGCGTCCACCAGGCGCGGGCAGCCTTCGGGTGCTGCAGGCAGTGCTTGAGCGCGCCGCGCAAACGCCTGAGCCTGAAGGGCTGGCCGAAGACATAGCTGTGCACCGAGACGTTCATCACCAGCGGATGGCGCTCGCACTGCTCGATCATCTCGTCGAACTGGTCGACGACCATGTCGCAGAAGTCGGCGGCGTCCTGCTTGCGGTGCACGATCGCCTGCGAGTCGTTGAGCTCGATCGGATACGGCACCGAGAGCAGCGGCCCTGACCGCGTTCGAAGCCACACCGGCTGATCGTCCATCGGCCAGTCCATCAGGTATTTATAGCCGAGCTCCTTCAGGAGATCGGGCGTGTGCGCGGTCTCGTAGGCGCCCGAGCCCATCCACCCGTCGGGCGCCCGGCCCTCGTGCCGCGTGATCGTCTCGGTGACCTCGCGCAGGATGCGCTCCTCGTCGGGCTGCCACAGGCCGCGCAGGTTCTCGGCATTGGTGCGGCCGTGCGCGACGACTTCGTCGCCGCGCTTGCGGATCGCCGCCATGATCTGCGGCGCGTAGTCGTAAAGCAGGCTGTTGGCATTGTGCGCGGCGGGCAGCTTCAGCTCGTCGAGCAGGTCGAACAGGCGCCACACGCCGATGCGGTTGCCGTAGTCGCGCCAGGAGTAATTGCGGTGCGTCTGCGGCTCGCCGGTCTTGGCCGGATCGTGCCCGAGACCGGCGCCATAGGCGAACCACTCGACATTGGTGGTGAGCAGGAACGCGAGCCGCTTGGCGCCGGGCCAGCTGTAGTCCCTGCGTTCCGGCAGCGGAACGAAGTCGTAGCGATCGTGCTGCGGCAGCAGCGGCTTCAATCGAGCCTCGCTCCCGAGGCTTTGACGATCGGGGCCAGCTTGGCGATTTCGCGCACCGTCGCGGCCTCGAATTCCTCCGGCGTCATGACGATCGCCTCGGCGCCGAGCTGCTCGTAGACCTTCTGGATCTCGGGCGATTGCACCGTCGCGGCGAAGGCGGAGTTCAGCCGGCGCACGACCGCGCGATCCATGCCTTTCGGTCCGAGCACTCCCGAGTACAGCACGATGTCGAAGTCCGGCAGCCCGGCCTCGATCATGGTCGGCACCTCGGGCGCCGCGGCGACGCGCTTCGGCGTGGTGACGGCGAGCGCGCGCAGCTTGCCCGCCCTCGCGTTCGAGACGGCCGGCGGCATGGTGGAAAACACGAACGTCACTTCTCCGCCGAGGATCGCCTGCGTCGCCGGGTTGCTGCCCTTGTAGGGCACATGCAGCACGTCCACTCCCGAGGCTTGCTTCAGCATCTCCGCCGACAGGTGGACGATGGTGCCGTTTCCCGAGGAGCCGTAGGAATACCTGCCGGGAGCCGACTTGAGCAGCGCGATCAGCTCGCGCACGTCGTGCGCCGGCGTCGCGGGATGCACGACCAGCATCAGCGGCGTGGAGGCGATCATCGCGACATAGGTGAAGTCCCTGACCGAGTCGTACGGCAGCTTCGCGTACAGCGCCGTGTTGATCGCGTGCGTGGTGATGTCCTGCAGCCAGAGGTTGTAGCCGTCGGGCGGCGACTTGACGATGAAGTCGCCGGCGATGGTGGTGCCGGCGCCGGGCTTGTTCTCGACGATCACCTGCTGGCCGAGCTGCCTGCTCAGGGTGATCGCCACCGCGCGCCCCAGCACGTCCGAAATGCCGCCGGCGGCGAAGCCGACCACCATGCGTACCGGCTTGCTGGGGTAATCGGATTGCGCGAATGCAGGGCCACCGTACGCGGCGCACGCGACGACGAGCAGCCTTACGATCCACATCTCTTGATCCCCGCAGAGTGTGAAGCAGCGGCCAGGAAATCGTGGTCTGTCCCTGATTTTTTCTGCCCATGAATCACAGGTTCATCTCCAGCACGTACAGGCCGCCGGCGTGGCGGTCTACGGTAAAGACGATGCCGCGGTCATCGACGAACACATCGTTCAGCTGGGCTGCGCCGACCGGCGAGCCGGCCGGCGCCGGCGGGACGAAGTGGGCAATCTCGCGCGGCGAATAGGGGTCGCGGACGTCATAGGCCCGCACGCCGGCATTGAAAAACGTGCCGAGCACTACATCCTCGGAGCGCCAGGCGCCTGGAACCGGCGGGTTCTCGTGCAGGTTGTGCGCGCCGAACCGCCCGCCCTGGTGCATGAAAGCATCGACCGGCGGCGCGGGCAGGGTGGCTATGCTGACCAGGTGGCGCTCGTCGCGCGCGTCGAGCAGCCAAACCAGCTTCGGCCAGTCCGCGCCGTGGTCCTGCACCGATTCGTCGCTGACCACGAGCAGGCCGCGCGCGAACAGCGGCAGCGCGGTGTGGGTGAAGCCGTTATAGGGCGGCGAGTTGGCC
>VBBY01000161.1 GCA_005881595.1 Betaproteobacteria bacterium
TGAAAGTCATCGGTAAAGCCCGACGCAGGGTAGACGGCCGCGCCAAGGTCACCGGGCAGACGCGCTTCGCCGACGACATCGTGCTGCCGCGCATGCTGCACATGAAATTGCTGCGATCTCCCCATGCGCACGCCATGATCGAATCGATCGATTTTTCAAAGGCGGTTTCTCTGTCTGGAGTACATCTCGTACTGACCGGCAAGGATTTCCCGGTGACCTTCGGCATTCTTCCCGTGACCCAGGACGAGTATCCGCTGGCACCCGAGCACGTGCGCTACGTCGGCGATCCGGTCGCGGCGGTGGTGGCGAAGGACGAGCAGACGGCGACCCAGGCGCTGGATCTCATCCAAGTTCGATACCGGGTTCTTGACACCATTAGCAATCCGGAAGAAGCGCTCGCTAAGCCCGAGCCACGGATCCATGCGTATAGCGAGCGCGGCAATATCCATCGCTTGCAGGCTTTCGAATTTGGCAATGTCGACGAAGCGCTCGCAAGATCGGATCACGTCTTCGAGGACCTGTTCTTCTACGAAGGCAACACCCATCTGCCGATCGAGCAGCACGCGGCGGTCGCCGCGCTCGACGGCGAAGGCAAGCTCACACTGTGGTCCTCGACCCAGGTGCCGCACTACGTGCATCGCTGCCTCGCGCGCGTGTTGCGCGTGCCCGCGTCGCAGATCCGCGTCATCGCCTGCCCGAACGGCGGCGGGTTCGGCGGCAAGTGCGACGTCTGCAACCACGAGATGGTGGTCGCCAAGGCGGCGATGCTGCTCGGGCGGCCGGTGAAGATCTGCCTGAACCGCGAGGAAGTGTTCTACATGCACCGAGGCCGGCACCCGGTCCTGATGAAGATGCGCACCGGAGTGACGCGCGACGGCAAGCTCACCGGGATGCACGTGCAGACGCTGGTGGATGGCGGCGGCTACGGCTCGTACGGCGTCGCGAGCACTTTCTACACCGGGGCGCTGCAGACCGTGACCTACGAGCTGCCGCGCTACAAGTTCGATGCGGCGCGCGTCTTCACCAACAAGCCGCCCTGCGGGCCCAAGCGCGGCCACGGCACGCCGCAGCCGCGCTTCGGCCAGGAAGTGCAGCTCGACAAGATCGCGGAGAAGCTCGGCATGGATCCGGCCGTGCTTCGTCTCGGGATCGTTGCCAAGCCCGATTCGCTGACGGCGAACTGGCTGAAGATCGGCTCGATCGGTCTCGCCGAGTGCATTCGGCAGGTCGTCGCACGCTCGGATTGGAAAAACAGATTCAAGAAGCTTCCGTACGGCCGCGGCGTCGGCATCGCCTGCGGCTCGTACCTCTGCGGCGCCGGGCTGCCGGTCTACTGGAACAAGATGCCGCAATGCGGCGTGCAGCTGCTGCTCGACCGCAGCGGCCAGGTCACCGTGTTCTGCGGCGCTACCGAGATCGGGCAGGGCTCAGACGACGTGCTCGTCGCCGTGGTGGCGGAAGTCCTGGGCGTCGATCCCTTCGACGTGCGCTGCGTGACCGGAGATACCGGCATCACGCCGGTCGACCTCGGCTCCTAGGACCGGCTCACGTTCGCCGACGGCAAGGTATTTTTCGAGAACAGGAGCCTGAGCTTCGCCGAGGCGGTCGGCTTCGCCGAGGAGAAGTTCGGCACGCTCGGGGCCGTCGGCTCCTACAAGCCGCCGCGCTCGCCGGGACGCTACAAGGGCGCGGGCGTGGGCCCGTCGCCCGCGTATTCGTACACCGCCTGCGTGGTCGAGGCCGAAGTCGAGCCGAAGACCGGCTGGATCAGCGTGCCGAAAATCTGGATCGCGCACGACATCGGCCGCACCATCAACCCGGTGCTCGCGCGCGGGCAGGTCGAGGGCAGCGTGTACATGGGCCTTTCCGAAGCGCTGATGGAAGAGCAGGTCTTTCGCAGGCTGCCGCCGAAGCTCTCGAGCGCGCTCGTGCACAAGATCCCGTCGCTCCTAGAGTACAAGAGCCTGACCTCGCTCGACATGCCGGAAGTCGACACCGTGCTGATCGAGGATCCGGATCCCAACTGCCCGTTCGGCGCCAAGGAAGCCGGGCAGGGCCCGCTGCTGCCGGTGATGCCGGCGGTGGCGAACGCGATTTACGACGCCATCGGCGTGCGCATCGATGAGCTTCCCATTACTCCGGACAAGATTTTGAAGGCATTGGAATTAAAGGCCCAAGGAAAACCGGGGCGCGTCGGCCCCAACCACTTTCCGGCGGTCCCCTACCCCGAACCGCTCATCGTGCCGCCGCCCTGGGAAGGCGGCGACGGCAAGGAGGTCAAGAAGAATGATGCGGCTGCCGTGGTTTGAATACCGGGCGCCGCGCTCCATAGGCGAGGCGGCGCGCATTCTCGCCGGCGAAGGGCCGGAGGCGATGCTCATCGCGGGCGGCACGGACCTGCTGCCGAACATGAAACGCCGCCAGATGGCGCCGAAGATCCTGGTTTCTCTTCGACACATTCCTGAGATGAAGCGTAACGGCAGCGCGCTTGGCGCCGGAACGACACTGACGGAGATCGTGACAAAAACCGAACTGCCCCTCGGGCTACGCCAGGCGGCGCACCAGGTGGCGACGGTGCACCTGCGAAACATGGGAACCCTCGGCGGCAACCTGTGCCTCGATACGCGCTGCAATTACTACAACCAGAACTACGAATGGCGCAAGGCGATCGACTTCTGCCTGAAGAAGGACGGCGCGATCTGCTGGGTCGCCACCGCGAGCAAGCGCTGCGTGGCGATGTCGTCGACCGACTGCGCGCCGGCGCTGATGGCGATCGGCGCTCGCGTGAAGCTCGTCTCTGCGGGAGGCGGGCGCGAGGTCGCGCTCGAGGACTTCTACAACAACGACGGCATCGACTATCTGAAGCGCCGTCCCGACGAGATACTTACCGAGATAAAAATAGAAAGCAGTGCATCTTGTTACTGGAAATTGCGCCGCAGGGGAGCATTCGACTTTCCGGTCCTCGGCGTCGCGGCGGCAATCCGCTCCGATGGAGACATCCGGATTGCGCTTGGCGCGGTTGCGTCAAGGCCGTTTCTCGTCGACAAGGCGAATGAGTTTTTGAAGGGCAAAAAGCTGACCGACGAAGTGATCGAGGAGGCGGGCCGGCTGGTGGCCTCGCGCGCGAAGCCGATGGACAATGCCGACCTCGATCTTTACTGGCGCAAGGAAGTCAGCGCCGATTTCGTCGGCTACGCGCTGCGCGAGCTGCGCGGCGACGACATGCGCGCGACCCGCCTGCGGATCACGCGCTACGCGCTGTGAAACGCTATTCGTTCCTGATGTTCGCGGCGCGCGCGACCGCGGTCCATTTCTCGATGTCGCGCGCGAGGCGCGTGCCGAGCTCCTCCGGGCTGCCGCCGACCGGATCGACGCCTAGCTTTGCCAGGCCTTCGCGCACATCGGGCAGGCGCACGACGCGCGCCGTTTCCTTCTGCAGCCGCGCCACGATCGCGGGCGGCGTGCGCGCGGGCGCGAAGAATGCAGTCCACAGCCATACTTCGACGTCCGGAACGCCGGCCTCGGCGAGCGTCGGCACGTCGGGCCAGGACGGGTGGCGCTCGGCCGAGGTGATCGCGAGCGCGCGCGCCGTGCCGGCGCGCAGCGGACCCGACGCGGGCGGCGGATCGCAGATGGTCATGGTGACCTGGCCCGCGACCACCGCCTGCACCGATTCGCCGCTGCTCTTGTACGGGATGTGGACGAACCCGGTACCGGTCTTCTGCTTGAACAGCTCGGTGGCGATCTGGAATGCGGCGGCGCTCGAGCCGTAGTTCGCCTTTGCGGGATTGCGCTTGGCGTACTCGATCAGCTCCCTGACCGAGTGCACCGGGAGCGAGGCGCCGACGGTCACGATCAGCGGGAACTGGCCGATCGTCGAAATCGGCGCGAAGTCGCGCGTTGACGAATACGGCAGTCTTGCGTAGGTGGCGGGGTTCATCGCCATCGGCCCGGTCGGCCCCATCAGGATGGTGTAGCCGTCCGGCGCCGCTTTTGCCACGTACTCGGTAGCGATGATCGCCTGCGCGCCGGGCTTGTTTTCTATGATGACCGGCTGCCCCAGCCCCTCCGACAGCCGCGGCGCCATCACGCGCACGATCAGATCGTTGCCGCCGCCGGCGGAGTAGCCGACGATGATGCGGACCGGCTTGCCCGGATAAGGTTCCTGCGCGCAGATCGATGCGGCGAAAAAAAGCAACCACAGTGCCGCACTGCGAAACCGCTGCATGGCTGGAAAACCTCCTGCGAGTTGTTTTACAGTATCACGATCCACCAAGGAGACCGGAAATGATCCAGCTGACCGTCAACGGGCGTTCGCGCGAGGTCGACGTCGAGCCCGAAATGCCGCTGCTCTGGGTGCTGCGCGACGAGCTCGACGTGAAGGGCCCCAAGTTCGGCTGCGGCATCGCGCAGTGCGGGGCGTGCACGGTGCATGTGAACGGCGAGCCGGTGCGCTCGTGCTCATTCCCCGTTTCCGCGGCGGCGGGGAAACGCGTCCTGACCCTGGAAGGCCTCGCGCCGGGCGGCAGGCTTCACCCGGTGCAGCAGGCCTGGATCGAGCACCAGGTGCCGCAGTGCGGCTACTGCCAGGGCGGGCAGATCCTCGCGGCGGTAGCGCTGCTGCGCAAGAAGCCCAATCCGACCGACAAGGACATCGACGAGGCGATGACCAACATCTGCCGCTGCGGCACCTATGCGCGGATCCGTACCGCGATCCATGCCGCGGCAAAGTCCGGCAAGGCCAGGGCATAGGAGGCGGCCATGACGACACGTCGCGAGTTTCTGAAGGTTTCGGCTGCGGGCGGTCTGGTTTTTGGATTTCATCTTCCTGCGGCTAACGCACAGAACGTTGCTCCGGAGATCAATGCCTGGGTCGTGGTGCGGCCCGACGACACGGTGATCATCCGCTACGCGCGCTCCGAGATGGGGCAGGGCAGCATGACTTCGGCGGCGCAGCTCGTCGCCGAGGAGCTCGACTGCGACTGGAGCAAGGTGCGCGTCGAGTACGCCGATACCAATGCGCACGTGAGACGCAAGCGCGTTTGGGGCGACATGGCGGCGGTCGGCAGCCGCACCATCCGCCAGTCGCAGGACTACCTGCGCAAGGCCGGCGCCGGCGCGCGCGAGATGCTTCTCATCGCCGCCGCGCAGGGCTGGAACGCGCCGGTCGCCGAGTGCACTGCGTCCAACGGCGTGATCACGCATGGCCCGAGCGGCCGCAAGACGAGCTTCGGCAAGGTCGCCGGCGAAGCCGCGAAGCTCGCGCCGCCGAAGGAAGTGACGCTCAAGGATCCGAAGGACTGGAAGATCGCCGGCAAGCCGATCAAGCGCGTCGACATCCCCGACATCGTCGCCGGCCGCATCCGCTACGGCATCGACGCGCAGCTTCCCGGCATGGTCTACGCGGCGATCGCGCAGTGCCCGGTGTTCGGCGGCAGGCTGAAGTCCGTCGACGCGGCCAAGATCGAGGGGCGGCGCGGCGTGATCAAGGTGCTGCCGATGGAAGACTATGTCGCCGTGGTCGCCGACAACTGGTGGCGCGCCAAGGAGGCGCTGAAGGAGCTGCCGATCGAGTGGAGCTTCGGCGCCGGCGAAAGCGCGTCGAGCGAGAGCATCCTGCAGTTCCTGCGCAGCGGGCTCGACGACGCGTCGAACGTGGTAGTGGCAAGGCGCAACGGCGAGCTCGAGCAGGGCCTGGCTGGAGCGGCCAAGGTGCTCGAAGCCGAGTACTTCACGCCCTATCTCGCGCACGCGACGCTCGAGCCGATGGGCTGCACGGCGGTATTGAAGGACGGCCGGGTCGACGTGTGGACCTCGACGCAGAACGCCGAAGCCTCGCATGCCACCGCGGCGGCGACCGCGGGAGTGCCGCTGGAGAACGTCTACGTGCATCGGGTACAGCTCGGCGGCGGATTCGGGCGCCGCGGCGGCTCGCAGGACTTCGTGCGCCAGGGCGTGCAGATCGCCAAGGCGATGGGAAGCACGCCGGTGAAGCTGCTATGGACTCGCGAGGAGGACACGCAGCACGACTTCTATCGCCCGCTGAGCGTGGTGCGCATCAAAGCGGGCCTGGACGCGTCGGGCAATCCCGTCGCGTGGTACTCGCGCGTCTCGGCGCCGTCGATCATCTCGACCCTGCTCAAGCTGCCGCTCAAGGAGGGCGTCGATCCGCAGGCGGTGGCGTCGTTCGCCGACCAGCCGTACGCGATTCCCAACGTGCTCATCGAGTACGCGCAGCGCAATCCGCACGTTCCGGTCGGCTTCTGGCGCACCGTCGGCCATTCGCAGAATCCGTTCATGCGCGAGTCCTTCGTCGACGAGCTGGCGAAGGCCGCGGGCAAGGACCCGTACGAATATCGCCGCGGCCTGCTGCCGGCGGCGACGAAGGAGCACGGCGTGCTCGAGGCGACGGCGAAGGCGGCCCGCTGGGCCGAGCCGCTGCCGGCGGGCGTGCACCGCGGCATCGCGGTGACCGAGGCCTATGGCAGCTACGTCGCGGCGGTCGCCGAGCTGGCCGTGAGCGACAAGAACGTGGTCGACATCAAGCGGCTGGTGCTCGGCATCGACTCCGGCCATGTCGTCAACCCGGACAACGTCGTCGCGCAGATGCAGGGCAGCGCGGTGTTCATGCTGAGCGCGATGTTCTGGGGCGAGATCACCATCAAGGACGGGCGCGTCGAGCAGTCGAACTTCCACGACTACCGCATGATGCGGCTGCGCGAGATGCCCAAGGTCGAGGTGGTGCTGGCGCCTTCGGGCGGCTTCTGGGGCGGGATCGGCGAGCCGGGCCAGGCCGCGATCGCGCCTGCGATCTGCAATGCCCTCTTCGCCGCGACCGGCAAGCGCGTGCGCTCGCTGCCGCTCAAGAGCCACGGCTTCGAGATCGCGTGAGGCGGCGAAGCTTTCTCGTCGTCCTGCTCGGGCTTGCGTTCGGGGCCCGGGCAGACCCGCTGCTCGACCCCATCACGAAAGGCGCACCGGTCAGGCAGGGCCGGGTGAAGCTCGACATGCCGCTGCTCGCGGATAACGGCAACTCGGTGTCGATGAGCGTGAGCGTGGAAAGCCCGATGACCGAAGCCGACCACGTGCGCGCGATCCACCTGATCTCGGAGCGCAATCCCGAGGCGCGGATGGCGAGCTTCCACCTCGGGCCGCGCGCCGGCGCCGCCGAAATCACCTCGCGCGTGCGCCTCGCCGGCAGCCAGCGCGTGGTGGCGCTCGCCGAGATGTCGGATGGCTCGTTCTGGATGGGCAGCGCGAACGTCGTGGTGACCCTGTCGGCGTGCGTGGACGAGCTGGGGAGCTGATGGCCGCGCGCATCCAGCTGCCGGGCCGGGCGAGGCGCGGCGAGGTGATCCGGGTGGGGATCCTGATCCAGCACCCGATGGAGACCGGCTACCGGCTCGAGGTCGACGGGCGCAAGGTGCCGAAGAACGTGATCCGCTCGTTCGCGTGCCGCTACAACGGCGTCGAGGTATTCCGCGCCGAGATGTCGCCCGGCATCGCCGCCAATCCGTTCCTGCAGTTCCATACCGTGGCGCTCGACAGCGGCGAGCTGGAATTTTCCTGGGTCGATGATGCCGGCCAGCCCGGCTCAGCGCGCGAAGCGATCGAAGTGATCTAAATCGGAGGAGTGTCATGACAATTCGAGGTGACCGCGAAGCCGATGTCTGGCTGAGCGACGAGCAGCTGGCGAAACTGACCCGGGCCGACGAGGCGAACCTGTTCCATTCGCCGATTCCGACGCAAATGGTGTCGAACGGCGAGCACATGCCGATCCCGCAGACCGAGGATCAGAAGAAGGTCGAGGCGCGCATCAAGGAGATCGCCGACCAGGCGAGCAGGAAGCTCAACATCAGCCGCCGGCAATTCCTCGCCGGCACCGGCGGGATGGCCGCGGGCTTTCTCGCCATGAACGAGGTCTACGGGCAGATGTTCAAAGTGGACGAGGACGAGCTCTTCGAGCGCGAAGCGCACGCGCGCAACGGCCCGCCGGCCGACCTGTTCGTGCTCGACGACCAGCTGCACATGGTGCGCTCAAGCATGGCCGGGCCGCAGTTTTTCCGCGCCTACGCGCAAGGGCCCACGGCAGCGGCGGCCTCGGTGTTCAAGTCCAATCCGTTCCGGCCGGCAGGCGCATTCGACGAGCTCGGCAAGACCTGGCAGGTGCTGAACCCCCAGATTGTGGGCGGCGAGATCAACGACAGCATCTATCACCTGATGCACTTCGTGAAGGATGTGTTCTTCGACAGCCAGACCACGGTGGGCCTGTTGAGCAACGCCACGCTAGGCGTGTTTCCTCCTGGAGACCCGAACGGCCGTCCGCCCAACAGCATCGAGGAATCGCAGGCCGCCGGCGTGCTGAACGCGAAGCAGACTGCGGCGGTGCGCGATTTCGTCAACAGGATCTCCGGCTCGCAGCGCATGCTGGCGCACGGCCAGCTCTATCCGGGAAGGCGCAGCCTGTATTTCATGGAGCAGCAGGTCGCGGAGAACCATCCCGATGCGTGGAAGGGCTACACCGTCGCGACGTCCGCGCGGGGGGACAACGACCCGCCCGACAGCCCGCTGAAGCAATGGCGGCTGGACGACGAGCAGATCGCCTACCCGAGCTACGACTTCATCATGCGCCAGCGCGACCAGCTTCGGCGCCACCCGGGATTCCGCAACATCTGCATCCACAAGGGCTTCTCCCCGGCTCCGATCGACACTCCCGAATGGGGCAAGCCGACCGACATCCCGAAGGCGTCGCACGACTGGCCGGAGCTCAACTTCATCATCTACCACGCCTGCTTCGGCGGCATGACGCCGTTCCTGTGGCCCTCGCCAGGTCTCGCGAACATCCAGAACAAGGTGCTGCGCAACGGCGAGCCGGACATTACCTGGCTGACCGAGTTTGCCCAGACCTGCGGGAAGATCAGGAACGTCTACGCGGAGATCGGCTCGACCTTCGGCGGCATCGTCATCACCTTCCCGAGCGTCTGCGCGCACCTGCTCGGGCAGCTGCTCAAGCACTTCGGCGAAGACAAGATCGTGTTCGGCTCCGACTGCATCTACTACGGCTCGCCGCAATGGCAGATCGAGGCGATGTGGCGTTTCGAGATCCCGGAGAGCATCCGCCGGCAGTACGGCTATCCGGCGCTCACCGAGCGCGCCAAGCGCAAGATCCTCGGGCTCAACTCGGCGCGGCTCTACGGCGTGTCGGACGATGCGGAAGTCTCCGCGCGCGCGGATTACCGCCCGGTGCCGCGCAACTACGACACCCTGGTGCCGCTCAAGCTGAAGACGCTGCTCGAGTTTCCCGGCCTGAGCACGGACGCGCTGGCGAAGGCGCGCCAGGAGTACCTGGCAGCGGGCGCCGACCCGAGCCACCTGCGCTACGGCTGGGTGCGCACCGAAGCCTAGAGCGAGCGGAAATCGTCGTCGCCGAGCTTGAGCTTCTCGGCGGCGACGTTTTCCTCGAGGTGAGCGATCGACGAGGTGCCGGGAATCGGCAGCATGACCGGCGACTTGGCGAGCAGCCACGCGATGCCTACCTGCGCGGGCGTGGCCCGAAGTTTTTTGGCCAAGTCCTTTAATTTCTGAATTCGCAATACCGCCCCGTCCCCCAGGGGATACCAGGGCAGGAAGGCGATGCCGAGCTTCTCGCAGGCCTGCAGCACGTCTTCCGAATTGCGATCGCCCAGGTTGTAGCGGTTCTGCACCGAGACGATCGGCACGATTTTCCGCGCCTGCTCGAGCTGCTTCACGCTGACGTTCGAGACGCCGACATGGCGGATCTTGCCTTCGCGCTGCAGGTCGGCGAGCGTACCGAGCGAAACCTCGAGCGGAACCTTCGGATCGACCGTATGCAGCTGATAGAGATCGATGCGCTCCAGCCGCAGGCGCTTCAAGCTGCCTTCCAGGTCCTGCTTGAGCTTTTCGGGCCTGCCGTCGGCGTCCCAGCGGCTGGCGCGCGGTCGCGCTATGCCGCACTTGGTGCCGATGACGAAGCCTTTCGGATAGGGATGCAGGGCTTCGGCGATCAGGATCTCGCTGGTGTGCGGGCCGTAGCTTTCGGCGGTGTCGAAGAAGTTGACGCCGAGCTCTAGCGCGCGCCGCAGCACCTTGAGCGCCTTTGCGCGGTCGCTGGGCTCGCCCCAGATGCTGCCGTTGTCGATGACGCGCATCGCGCCGAACCCGATGCGATTGACGCTCAGCTCACCGAGCTTCATCGGCCAGCTCGCGCAGCATCGCGGCAAGTCCGAGCGTCACGCGCGCCATGCGTTCGTAGTCAAGCTTTTCCGGTGTATCGCTCGGCAGGTGGTAATGAGGATAACGGTAAAACGCGGTGTCGGTCACCATGATTGCCGGGTAGCCGTGCTTGCGGAAGGCCCAGTGGTCGGACCAGCTCACCCCTGGAATGGCGGCGGGCGCCGCCACGCCTTCGGAGGGAAACCGCGCGTGCTTCCTGAAAGAGGCAATCGACCTCCTTACCAGGGCGCGCGCGCCCAGGTCGCCGACGAAGCCGATGAAATCGGCGCGGTCCGGGTAGAACCAGCCGAGCGGCGCGGGGTAATGCTGGCTGCCGGGAGCGTCGCGGTAGTAGCCGAGCATTTCCAGCGAGAACATGGCGCGCAGGTTCTCGCCGCGCTCGCGCGAGCGCCTTGCCGAAACGAAGCTGCCCATCTCGGGGCCGAGAAAGTACGGCATCTCCTCGTTCGCAAAGGCGACAAACCGGGCCGGCAGCCGCATCGCCGCAAGCTCGATGAGCACGGCGACGGCCGAGGCGTTGTCATCGGCGCCGGGCGAGCCCGGCACCGTGTCGTAATGCGCGCCGACGACGATCGAAGCAGCCTGCGTGGTTTGAATGTTGCGCACCTTGCGTCCGCCGCTTTCGAAGTATTGAGATTCGGAAGAACCGAGTGCGCTCTCGATGTACCGCGCCGCGGTTTCGAGATCCGCGTTCCTTTCGCTCTTTGCGAGCACGGCGACGTGGTGATGGAGGCGCTCGGCGAGCGCGCGGCCCTCGTCGGAGAGCGGCGGCAGCGGCCCGGTATGGGAACGTCCAGGCATTGCGATCATGTATCGCATTCCCCCAGCGAAAATCAGACCCAGAATGACTAGTGCAGTGAAAAAAACGATGGCCTTACTCGAGCGCGTATTTCAGCTCGGCGACGAGGTCGTCGACGTTCTCGATGCCGACCGACAGGCGCACCAGGCCCTCGTCGATGCCGAGCTCGGCGCGCACGTCCTCGGGCAGCGAGGCGTGGGTCATGATCGCCGGGTGCTCGATCAGGCTCTCGACGCCGCCCAGGCTCTCGGCGAGGGTGAACAGCTTGCAGCGCTCGAGGAACCGCCTGGAGCGCTCCAGCCCGCCCTTAAGGACGGCCGTCACCATGCCGCCGTAGCGGCCGTTCATCTGCCGTTTCGCCAGGGCGTGCTGGGGGTGGCTTTCCAGCCCGGGGTAAAAGACTTTCTGCACCTTCGGGTGAGACTGGAGGAAGCGGGCGACTTCGAGGGCGTTCGCACAATGCCGTTCCATCCTCAACGCGAGCGTCTTGATGCCGCGCAGCGTGAGAAAGGCATCGAACGGGCTCGGCACGCCGCCCACCGCGTTCTGCAGGAAGGCGAGCTTCTCCTTCAGCGCCTCATCCTCGCGAATGATCGCCGCGCCGCCGATCACGTCCGAGTGCCCGTTGATGTACTTGGTGGTGGAGTGCACCACGATGTCGAAGCCGTGCTCGAGCGGCCGCTGGATCCAGGGCGAGGCGAACGTGTTGTCGCACACCGCGAGCAGCCCGCGCTTGCGCGCGATCGCGGCGACCGCCTGCAGGTCGACGAGCTTGAGAAGCGGGTTGGTCGGCGATTCGACCCACAGCATCTTCGTATTGGGCCTGATCGCTTTTTCAAGCTCCTCGGTCCTGGAAAGATCGACGAAGCTCGCCTGCAGCCCGGCGCTGCGCTTTCTTACTTTTTCAAAAATCCGGTAACTGCCCCCGTAAAGATCGTGCATGGCGACGACGTGAGAGCCGGCGTCGAGCAGCTCGAGCACCGTGCCGATCGCCGCCATTCCCGAGGCGAAGGCAAACCCGGCATGGCCGCTCTCCAGCTCGGCGAGGCAGGCCTCGAGCGCGTCGCGCGTCGGATTGCGCGTGCGCGCGTAGTCGTAGCCCTTGTGAGCGCCGGGGCTCGACTGCGCGTAGGTCGAGGTGGCGTAGATCGGGGTCATCACCGCGCCGGTCCGGGGGTCGGGCTCCTGCCCGGCGTGAATCACCTTGGTCTCGAACTTCATTTCTCCGTCGCCCTTCTGCGCAGCCAGTTGAGCAGGTCGATGCGCGTGATGAGGCCCAGGAACTCGTCACGCTCGACCACGATCGCCACCAGACCGCGCTTGAAGATGTCCATCAGCTGCTCGATGGTCGCGTCCGGCGGCACGGTGACCAGATGGCTTTCCATCGCCTCGGACACCGGCCGGCGGAAATAGCCGGGATTATCGGCGACGCGCAGCAGGATGTCCTCCTCGTCGAGGATGCCGACGATCCTGCCGTCCTTCAGCACCGGCAGCTGCGAAACGTCGTACAGCTTCATGCGCTGGTAGGCGTTGAGAACCGCCTCGTCGGCGTTCACCGTGGCGACCGCGTGCTCGCGGTGGCGGCGCGCGATCAGGTCGCGCAGGTCGCCGAAGCGCTCGCGCTGGATGAAGCCCTGGTCGAGCATCCAGTAATCGTTGTACACCTTGGAGAGGTACTTGTTGCCGCTGTCGCAGACCAGGGTGACGACGCGCTTCGGCGCCGGCTGCTCGCGGCAGTAGCGCAGCGCGGCGGCGATCAGCGTGCCCGAGGAGGTGCCTGCGAGGATGCCTTCCTTTCGCAGTAGATCCCGGCAGACTCCAAGCGCCTCCGCGTCGGGAATGCTGTAGGCCTTTTTCACGCGCGAAAGATCGCACACCGGAGGAATGAAATCCTCGCCGATGCCTTCCACCAGCCATGAGCCGACGTCCCTGGAGAGCGTTCCGGTTCTCACGTAGTCCGCGAGCACCGAGCCCTCCGGGTCGGCGAGCACGATGTCGGCCTGCGGCGCGGCGCGCTCGAAGAAGCGAGCGAGGCCGGTGATGGTGCCGCCGGTGCCGACGCCGGCCACCACCGCGTCGACTGCGTGCTCCATCTGCTCCCAGATCTCGGGGCCGGTGGTCTGCTCGTGCGCGCGGGGATTCGCCGGATTGCCGAACTGGTCGACGTAGTACGCCCCCGTCTCGCGCGCTCGCCGCGCCGCCAGGTCCTGGTAATACTCGGGATGACCCTTGGTGACGTCCGAGCGGGTAAGCAGCACCTCGGCGCCCATCGCCTTGAGGTGAAAAATCTTCTCCTGGCTCATCTTGTCCGGCACGACGATCAGCAGGCGATAGCCTTTCTGCGCGGCCACCAGCGCGAGCCCCAGGCCGGTGTTCCCGGCAGTGGCCTCCACCAGCAGGTCGCCGGGCTTGATGCGGCCTTCGCTTTCGGCGGCTGCGATCATCGACAGCGCGATGCGGTCCTTGATCGAGCCGCCCGGGTTCTGGTTTTCCAGCTTGAGGAACAGGCGGCAGGGCCCGGCGCCCAGGCGCTTCACTTCGACCAGCGGGGTGTTGCCGATCAGTTCCAGTATGGTAAGCATTTGATTTTCAACAGTGGGACGCATCCCACGTTTTGCACCGCACCCCATGTGGTTGCAGTCCCACAACGGTGCGCCCACCATCGTACTCAGGATGGAGCAGGTCATGGAAGCCAGCGGCACGCTGCTCGGAAGCATTTCCGATTTCTGCCGGCGCACCGGCATGGCCGAGTCCACCTTCGGCCGGCGCGCAGTGAACGACGGCAAGTTCGTCGCGCGGCTGCGCGACGGAGCGCGCGTCACCCCCGAGACCCTGCAGCGGGTCAACCAGTTCATCACCAGGCACGGGCTCGCCGGCGCCGGCGATTCGCCGCCCGAGCTCCTGGCGCTGATCCGCGCCGGCGCCGCGCAGCCCGCCGCGGCGCCGGCGCGCGAGCCGCTGGCGCCGGAGAAGAACTTCCGCTTCTTCGACAACCGGCAGAAGTACCTGCTGTTCGTGAATACCTGCAGCGAGAAGGACGTGGTGGCGCGCCGCGTCGGGCTCGAGCTCGGACACATCCATCCCCAGCCGCCCGCGGTGCGGCTGTTCGACGCCGGCATGGGCGACGGCACCGTGCTGGCGCGCGTGATGCGCGAGATGCACCGCCGTTTTCCCACCGTGCCTTTCTACATCGTCGGCAAGGAGATCAGCCTGGAGGACGTGCGCCTGTCGCTGCGCAAGATGGTCGACCGCTTCTACGAGCATCCGGCGACGGTGCTGGTCGTGACCAACATGTACTACACCGAGGCGCCGTGGCTGACGCCGCACGCCGTTGCCGCGGCCACCTCGATGGTGTGGCACGAGGCGGCGCTGACCGGCAGCACCTCGCACGATTTCGCCGAGCAGATCGCGCAGCTCGAGCCGTTCCTCGCCAAGAACTGGCAGGCCCGCCACAGCCCGAAGACCGGCAACCCGGTCTACGACCATCCGGTCGCGCTGGTGGTCTACCGCGACGACTACCGCTTCCTTCTCGACGAGGTGATCCCGAAGCGCGGCCACGCGCGCGCCGATTACGACATGGTGATCGCGTCGCAGCCCTACCGCGCGCGCGCGCGGCTCGAATTCAAGGCGCAGAAAGTAATAGCGCCGCTGGTGCGCTCGCTGGGCGAGGGCGGCCGGCTGCTCGGCATTCATTCCTACGGCCATGACCCCGGGCTGGAGATCATCCAGCGCGTCTGGCCGGGAGAGAACCCGTTCACGCAGAGCCGCCACGACGTCCTGCGCGCCACCAAGAGCGAGCTGGGCAAGGATGCGCGGCGCTACAACTTCAACACCTATTCGGACGCGCGCTCGCTGTTCCGCTACGACATGCATACGCTGCCGAGCGAGATCTCCGAGAGCATCGGCACCTCGACGCTGTTCGCGGCCTGGAACGCGGCGATCTACGTGGCGCAGATCGACGACCTGCGGCTCGGCGAGGCGCTGCGCGACAGCCGCTACCTCGACGCGACCCGCGAAGTGCTGCAAAAGCATGGCAGCCTCTGGTTCCTCGACGAATCCTATGTCGTTTCCCGCAAGCGAGATTGACGTGTCGGCACGCGCCGGCTCGGTCGCCGAGCTGGTCGCGGCGGGATCGATCGAGATCTCGCCGCGCGAGCTGCATCGCGCTGCGGAGGTGGCCGCGCTCGTTCCCGCCGGCACTTGCGCCTACGTGCCTTCGCTGCCCGGGCTGCCGGTGTCGCGCGTGCTCGAAACGGTCGCCGCGATCCGCCGGGCCGGCCTCGACCCGGTGCCGCACCTGGCCGCGCGGCGCAGCGCCGGGCGCGAGCAGTTGCGCGAGTTCCTGCGGCGCGCCGCGGGCGAGCACGGCGTGCATCGCGTTCTCCTCGTCGGCGGCGACCAGCCGCGCGCGAGCGGCCCTTACTCCGACACGCTGCAGGTCCTGGAAGAGGGCGTGCTCGCCGATACCGGCATCCGCGAGATCGGCATCGCCGGCTACCCGGAAGGCCATCCGCGGATCGCGCCGGCGGCGCTGGAGGAAGCCTTCGCCCGCAAGCAGCGCCTCGCCGCGGAGCAGGGGCTGGGCGTGTACGTGGTCACGCAGTTCTGCTTCGCGCCGGCGCGGGTCGTCGAGTGCTGCGCCGCGCTCGCGCGCTCCGCGCCCTCGGTCTCCATCTATGTCGGCGTCGCGGGCCCGACCGACCCGGCGGCGCTGCTGCGCTACGCGCAGCGCTGCGGCGTCAGCGCCTCGCTGCGCGCGCTGCGCAACCTCGGCACCGGCATCGCCCAGCTCGTCACGCACACCGACCC